>JAPOIJ010000286.1 GCA_029979005.1 Planctomycetota bacterium
GTCGGCGTAACGCCTCACAAATATCGCATCCAATCAGGTTCGGTCTTTCGCCCCCCAATTCAATTAGGGCAAACAACTTAAGAGTTGTTTTGCGTTAATTAGCTTAGTAATCCGCAATCCTCCGCGGTCTTCAATCGAACCGCTGTAATAATTCACTCTTTTATTTCATTAACTCAACGACACGGCGCATCTGAAAGACCGTGCTCATGCAAGCTTCCCCGTTACCCTGCTCGCACCTCAACTACAGCAATTCTGATTAAAGAAAGACTGAACCGATGCCAACTGCACGCCTGTCAATATTAGCCATCGTCTTCACCCTTACGATGCAAGGATTCACCTTTGCCGCCGACCCACTGCTGTGCCTGCCAGGCCAGTTGATTTTTGAAGAATCATTTTCCTCGCCATCGCTCAATTCACAATGGACCGCTCCCAAAGGTGATTGGTCTGTCGTCGAACAATCCCTGCGGGGCAGTGAGTTGCCAGCCGACAATCATTCGGCGGTCATACGAACCGATGTAGAATTCCCAAAAAACTTTATTATTCAGTTTAAATTCCGATTCAATGGCGGAAAAGCAATCCACTGCTCATTCAACGGAAAAGGGCATATCTGCCGGGCAACGCTGACGCCGGACGGCTACACACTTAAAGGAGAGAAAGTTAAAAGCGATCCACAAGATCGTTCTGTCACCGTCGGCCAGGTTGAGCAAAAATTCGTTTCTGGAAAATGGTATACCATGCAAATCGAAATTGCTGGAAACGAATTTGTCGCTCAAATAGACGATGGACCAATCGCCTTTGGCAATGACCAAAAAATCGATCGCCCCAAAACGAATTTTGGGTTCCCAATGTCGGGCGTTTATTCTGAGATCGACGATATAAAAATCTGGAACGCTGATTTAAATCCAAACTGGGCAGCCAAGAAAAAGACCTTGTCTCCCAACAAGATTACCCCACCCCAACCGCCGACGATGGAAAAACGATTTCAAAATCTTGACAAAAACGGTGACGGTTCAATTTCTCTCAAAGAATTTATCAATCCCCGCAAGCAAGACAAAAAGGCAGCGGCGGAAAAACAATTCAAACGAAAAGACAAGAATCAAGATGGAAAAATGAGCCTTCAGGAATATTCACCCACGAAGAAATAAACCGGCTCGACAAAAATCCGCAATACCTTGTTCATCGCCCTCCTAAAAATCGAGACGATTGATGAGCAAGAGCCCCGCTTTCGATTTGGCTCCATCTAAAATCCCAGCATCATAATTGGGAAATTATTTGGAGCTTTGTTTTTGGAGGTCAATTATTGATCGGAGGCCGGACGCTCGATTTTGTGCTTCTGGATTAATTCCTGCATCGCCAATTGCCGTTCCGGGCAATCTGGCCATTGGTCAAAAATTGTCTCACCCAGCGGAGTGGTATAGATGGGGATCGCGCCCGCAGAAATTAAAGCATCAATCAATTCCGCATTGCCGTCGTAAACGCAACAGTGGATCGCATTAAAACGAGTCTCACTCCCGACATTTGGGTCGGCTCCATAAGCCAGCAAAACTTTTGCCGTCTCTGTTTTCTCCAAAACGCAAGCATCAAGCAACGGAGTATCATCAAAATCATTCCGACGCTCTGGATCGAATCCTTGCTGAAGTAAAAATTCGACATCCGATGGAGTCCCCTCGAGCGTCAGGAAATGCAATGCATTCTGCCCCAAATCCACCGGAGCAGTAAACAAGACCGGATGTAACTGGAGCAACCGACAAGCCTCATCACGATCGCTTTTCACTGCAGCAATAAACTGGCCGACCAGCGATTGATTCTCGACCAAAATTTCACTCCCCAAAAATTCCCAAAGCGCATACACAGATCTGTATCCTCGCTTACTCCATCCCGATGGAAAAGACCGGCTTCGACAATCTCAAAGAAACTGACTTCCGCAACTTATTGAATCGCTCGGGCTCATCAGGAAAAGACCAAATAAAATAACGCCCCGCGGACCAACCTCCCATCAAACTAACTGTCTGGGATTCGGCATCTCTTAAGATTTAGAAACCAAAAAACAAGAACTTAAAAAAAAATTCGTTCATCTTCTAATCCACTATTACCAACTGTCGACGTTGGAATGTCAAAAATCCAAATTTAAAGATCGAATTAAATCGAGCAAATTAGGATCAAACCAAGAACCCCTCTGATGAAGGGTTTGCTTCACTGGCCCGCGATAACGCAATTCTTCCCGCGGCCGAGTCGCTGCCGAGTAATTTGAAATGTGTTTTTCTTGACACTCGAAAAATTCACGCCAAATTCAAAGAACCAATGGGGAAGGTTTTACCAACATACTTGAAACTTTGGAGCAGCAAACATGAGGCAAGGCAAGCGACTGAACCGACGTAAGCAGGGCAATTCAAAACTATCAGTTGGCGACGCCTATGAACTTTTAGAACGTAGAAATTTGCTGGCGACCTACACCGTGGATTTTAGCCAACTCGCCCCGACGGATTACTCGAGCAGCGAAATTCTGGTTCGCTTTCAAGACCATGTCTCTGTCGACGAGCTCCAAAAAATCAACCACGTCGAACTGATGAACCACAACGCAATTCTTTCTGCTTCGCTCGGAGAGGGTTTTCGCGCTGATGGCCAGCTGTTCGAAATCCCAGTCCTAGCCGGTCAGAGCATTCCTGATCTGATTGATTACTACAACTCGCTTGACGCTGTCGAGTTCGCTGAGCCTAACTATCTGATGGAGTCTACAGCAGTACCCAACGATCAGTATTACGGTTACCAGTGGGGACCACCGAATATCAATGCCGAATCCGCTTGGAACACTCGCACGGACAGTTCCTCGATAATCGTTGGCGTCATCGACAGTGGTGTTCAATATGATCATCCCGACCTGCAACCCAACATCTGGACCAACAGCGGTGAAATCGCAGGCAATGGAATTGACGACGACAACAACGGTTACGTCGATGATTTCTACGGCTACGATTTCGATAACGACGACAACGATCCAATGGACGATAATGGTCACGGAACCCATGTTGCTGGAACGATTGGAGCTCAAGGAAACAATTCAATCGGTGTTGCAGGCGTTGGTTGGGATGCGAGCTTGATGTCGCTGAAAGTCATCGGAGGGGGTAGCAACGCTGACGTCGCCCGCGCTATTGATTACGCGACCGACAACGGTGCAAAGATCACCAACAACAGCTACGGCTATGCCGGAACAAATGTTGGAGGTAGCAGTGTCATGTCCGCGGCAATCGGCCGCGCGAAAGATGCCGGTGTTCTTTATATCGTCGCCGCTGGAAATTCACGCTCTGGCATTCCTGCATCTGACATGGATGGCAGCTTCAATTCATGGCCAGCGGAATACAGCAAAATTCATGACAATGTCATTACGGTTGCTGCGATCGATGACGGAGGTGCTTTCGCCTCTTACTCACACTGGGGAGATGAATCGGTGCAAATTGCCGCACCGGGAACCACGATCGCCAGCACCTACACCAACA
>JAPOIJ010000183.1 GCA_029979005.1 Planctomycetota bacterium
CCACCCCGCCCACTCCTGACGGACGGTGAAAGAAATTCTCCCGCCTAGCCGCGAAGATGCTGATGCTATTTAACCATTCCGGCTGCCTGAGCCCCTGTTTTTTCGCGAGAATCTTGAGTCTTGAACTTACAACGCTCGAATTACTAAGGTTCAAAACCGTGGCGTGAGCAAACCTCCATGCCGCCCATCCTTCCCAATATGCCAGCACGTTTGCCGCTGGCTACCGCGATTGCTGCCTTGAGCAGATAGAGCAATTTCTCTAATATCCCCGCGAATATAGAACCACTCTCGGTTTTTAATCTGAGTGGCTGGCACCCATTCTCCTTCCGGTTGTGACGACCGAAACCCATTTTGGCAAATAGCAAAATGAAATATCAGTGGCTTTTGATCATAGTCTTTTTTATCGCAAGCACCGGCTGTGCGAAATTAGGACAGACGACGATTTCGGAGGATTTACTCGGCGAACAATCCGCTTGGCTGGATGATTCACCAAAAATTTCTGATCTGCCTGCTCAGAACGAACAAAATGAGGAAGAAGAATCAGCGGAAGATCAAAGCAAAACGATTGACCTGGCCGACCAAAAATCAACAGACATTTCCGTCAAGCTAACGGCAAAACCTCAAAAAAAACTATCGGATCAACCGGCTCCTCTTAACCCAATTAATTGCGGCCACTCGCTGGATTGCGACTGCCAAAATTTAAAAAAACCTTCCCCGCCACCTTCCGCCCAATTACCTTCCGCGAAAGCAGCCAATCCTACCGCCACACCATCACTTGGATTAAACAAACAACCTTTAATACCACTTAATAGCAAACAGGCAGGCGATTCGACTCCACCCCGCGACAACACCTTCAACCTCTTGCGGTCCCGCGGAACCACTAAAGTGTTGGGACCACTGGGAATCCAACCTCAACCTCAACCTCAGCTGAAACCACTACCCATCCAAGTACTCACGCCATCAACTTCTTCAACGACGAACGATAGTCTCAAGGCACTACCTCAGCAGTCTCCGGAAAAGCAACTTGTGCAGCCGGCAGCCAAAACCAAGACGGACTCTCTCAATTCTCTTGTCGAGCCACCTTGTGAAAACTGCGATCAAATTTCGTGCCCTGGCAATTGCCCTAGTGCGGAAACCCGGGAAGATCGCGGATGGGAAAAACTATTCGCGATTGACACATCGCAGAGTGGCGATTGCCCGGACTGCGAATCTGATTCATGCGAGACGAAGGATTTAGTAATCGTTCCGCAAGATTCGATCGTAATGACCGAGCCACCATTCGACAGATCTTCCAAGCAATCGTTAGGCAAGACAGCCGTTGAATCAACTGCGTCACCGCTGGTAGACCCAGCTAAATCCGCAACTCAGTCCAACAACGCCATCCATCAGGTAAACGTGATTGAACAAAAGGACGTACCGACTATCAAGCGCGCATTCCGACCACCAGCAGACCCAATTCCAGATTTACCGTCTGAAACTGTTGATAAAAAACCCTCAAATGATTTCATCCCGCGATCTAAAATCGATTCGAACACCACAGAACCATCACAAATTCCAGCTGATAAAAAAATTCAAATTGAAAATTCGATTCAAAAACTCAAAAACCAGCTGGACCTTGAGACCGATTCAAAACGGCGAAACGCCCTAGAGGTCAATCTGCACTTGTTCGAGTTTTTGCGGCGTCAACTAGCCCATGATGGCACACTCACATCAATTACCGTGGAAGAAAAAAAATACTGGGATCATCAGCTGGAAGCCATTGAAATGATGACCCAAGGCGGTGAAGAAGAGGAATCCGGCAAAGCTGCCGATGCGACGCTCGACAATCTAAGAAAAGCAATGAACCGCCTCGAATCCATTGCCGATTTGCAAATCAAAAATGGCGCTATTTGCTGCGAAATCACAGGCTTCGGTCAACACAAGCCTTTCCCCGAAAACAAATTCAAACCGGGGCACGCCATCCTCGTTTATTGCGAAGTTGAAAATTACGAAGCCAAAGATCAGGAAATCAATTCGAAAAGCGTTGCACAGTCTCGATTTCAGGGAAGTTACCGAATCGCGAATGAGGATGGCCAACAGGTTCAATCGGGCGATTTTCCGATTATCGAAGATAACGCCCCTCAGCGGCGACGTGATTTTTACCTGTATTTTAAAATCGTATTAAACGAATTAAAACCGGGTAACTATCGACTGCAAATGGAGATCGAAGATCTCAACGGGCAGAAAAAAGGAAACCTTGAACAAGATCTTTTATTCATGGTTCAATAAGCCAAGGTAACTTGCCTCGATGGATCTGATTCTCATCATCCTGCTTCCCATTTTAGTTGTTTGTGGATGCGCCTGGTATCGCTTTAATCCACAGATTCCGAAGGTGATCTCGACCATGCCGGCGCTCTTACTGGGTGTCGTGATAGCCGGTTCTGTTTTTGGGCACGATTTCTTTCATGCACCCTTTGGCCCAATTCCAATCACGCTGGATCGTTTGCTCCTGCTAACCGCACTCGTCATGTTCGCATGGAGGTGGCTCAAGGGACGCGAAGACTTACCCAATTTCAATTCAATGGACTTGGCGATTTTCATTTGGATCGTTTGCCTGACATTAAATACACTGTCCCATGACTGGCGTGCCATGGATAAATCTCCAATGTCACGGTTACTGTTTTTTAACCTACTCCCCGTGACTATCTATTTTTTAGCCCGCACTTACAAAACGAAAATTGGGGATCTCCGAGTCATTACTCTCGTACTAGGCGGGTTTGGGATTTATTTAGCCCTGATTGCTTTGGCCGAAATCTCAGAATTCTATGCAGTTATTTTCCCGCGTTACATTGTAAACTCGGAGGAGGTCGAGTTTTTTGGACGTGGCCGTGGCCCGTTCCTTAACCCCGTCTCCAATGGAATTTTCCTGTCGGTCTGCCTGTGTTGCTCTTGGATGTGGTGGCCCCGATTAAATCGTCTCGGCAAATTTGGATTACTACTAATCGGTGGCTTGCTTGGCGCAGGTTGTTTTGCGACTCTCACGAGAAGTGTATGGCTTGGGTTCGTCGTGGGAGCAGGGATCTTTATCTGGCTGCCAGCATCCCGCAAACAAAAGGGAATTCTAGTTGTTGCCACCACCATCATTGCCATCATCGCGTTCCCGTATGTTTCGGACAAAATCTGGGCATTCAAAAGAGATAAGTATGTTTCAGTCGCTGATATGGAACAATCAGCGCAACTGCGAGAACTGTTCTTAACAATCGCGGTCGACATGTTCCAAGATCGCCCGCTCTTGGGATGCGGATTTGGTCAGTACACAATTGCCAAACGACCCTACCTACAGGATCCTTACTCTGGCCAACCACTTTCACTTGCTAAACCATTTTACCAACACAATGTATTCCTAGCCCATCTCGTCGAAACTGGACTAGTTGGGCTAATTACTTTGCTTTGGGTCCTCGCCGTTGTCGCCTACGCCAGCTGGTCGATTTGGCGGGATGACTCTCTCGACCTTTGGCCACGACAATTTGGACTACTCTCACTGGTCGTCATCGCCCACTATTTTATTTCCGGAATGTTTCATGACGTTTCTATTGTGCCCATGAACCAAACGCTTTTCTTTTTTCTAGCCGGAATCATCAATAACATTAAAAGCAATGGGCCGGCATTTTCGAATTCCCAAAGTTCAACGTCAAATCATGATCCTGCTCCCGCAGATCAGTTCGATTTCGAGCTACCTTCATTCGGTGAAAAAGCAACATTCACTTAAAAATTCGCAAGCTTTTTCACTAACGAATTACCACAAATGCCATTGTTCAAAAACCAATACGTAAACGCCAAGTAACAGATTGGTCACGGCATGAGCAACGACACAGTCCCAGAGACTGCCCGTTTTATTCATCAGCCAGCTTATTAAACCAAACCAGATAAAAGCTGCGATGGCTTCGGTTGGATGAGTCAAGACACCGTACGCACTTGCGGCCAACAACGCCTTCCATGACAAGCCTTGAAGCGAAAGGTTCTCCCATTCCGGATCCTCGACCCAGCGGATAAACCAACCGCGCAAAAATAACTCCTCAATCAATGGGACAATAATGGCCAGCAGCAGAATTCGTAAAAAAAGAAACGCTGCTAGAATCCCGGAACCGTCAAGTGAAAATGGGTCAAAGGAGGGCCGGCTAAAATCAAATCCCATCGCCTCGAGGATCTTTGGCTCGATTTGAAGGCTGCAAACACCGATCCAGATTGCGACGCCTATTGCCCCCACTGCAACAGACAGGAACGAGATACGGAGAGGAAAATGCTGTTGATAGGTTTTTCGAAAATAGACTAACAGCCCGGCTGCCAAAACCACTTGCACGGCAATCATTCCGACATACCAATAGGTCGTCGTCAGGATCAAACGAGGTTCTTCCTCTGATGCAAAATCAGGGTACCGGCTTGCAATCATCAAAAAAACGACCAGCGGCAAAACAAACGGCACGGGACTGGATGAACGAGGAATCCCCGTCGTGTCTCGCTGTAATTCTTGCTTTGCCATAACCGCTCCTACACCCAATTATAACTCGATTTAGCTATTCTCCGCGGTTAATCGCCATAAAGTCACACTAGATTGCATTGATCAGTGATCAAAAATTCGGCTTGATCAAAACAACCTGCTTATAATAGCCTGCGTTCGTGTTAATTGTCACTTCATTGGCTACGTTTTCAAAACACAATGCGTTTTAGCCAACGACACCCGTTTGATCAGGTTTGAACCATGCAAATGAGCTATCTCAAATTTTGGATCTGTTGCCTACTGTTCGCAGCAGTAACATCCCAGACATCTTTGGGTTTGGCAGCCATGCCTCAAAATGAGGCGGAGTTCGAAAAACTAAGAAACGAAATGGTTGAAGTCGCCGTAATTGGAGCCGGGATCTCTGATGAACGCGTATTGAAAACCATGCGGGCAACACCCCGGCATGAATTCGTCCCGAAAAAAATCCGCAAGACTCAGTCTTATTTGGACGCGGGTGTACCTATCGGCAAAAGCCAGACGATTTCTTCGCCGTTCATCGTGGCCTACATGACGCAAGAATTAGATCCTCAACCAACCGACAAAGTCCTTGAGATTGGTACGGGAAGTGGCTATCAAGCCGCCATTTTAAGCCCGCTGGTCAAGGAAGTTTATTCGATTGAAATCGTTGAGAAACTTGGGAAATCTGCTGCAAAGGTTTTGAAAAAACTCAAATACGACAATGTATTTACCAAAATTGGCGATGGCTACAAAGGCTGGGCAGAACATGCCCCTTTCGACAAAATCATTGTCACTTGCTCGCCAGAAGCAATCCCACAACCGCTTGTTGATCAGCTTGTCGAAGGCGGGATCATTATCGTTCCCATGGGAGAAAGGCATCAGCAGACACTTTTTCTCATGAAAAAAACTAACGGAGAAATGAAGCGTTTCGCATTACGGCCGACCCTTTTTGTTCCAATGACCGGAGCCGCCGAAGACAATCGAAAGATTCTTCCCGATCCTACCAAACCTCGGCTCATCAATTCAGATTTTGAACAGGGACTCGATGAAAAAGGATTTGCGCAGGGCTGGTATTACCAACGCCAACTAACTCTTGAACAGGGAAGTGGTGAAGACGCTAATAACAACTTCGTACAATTTAAAAACGACGTACCAGGACAACTAGCTCAAGTGATGCAGGCGTTTGCGTGCGACGGCCGAAAAGTTCCACTCATCAAATTTTCGGCATCATTTGCATGTGAAAACGTTGTGGTTGGACCGCGCCCTAAAGATCTACCCACCGCCGTGATTTCGTTCTACGACGAAGAGCGTCAAGAACTCGGCATGTTTTCTCTAGGAGCTCACAAAGGCACGAAAGACTGGTTCACGCAATCGAGAGTCATTCGTATCCCTCGCTCAGCTAGAGAGGGGATCGTTCGCATTGGCCTATGGGGGGCTACCGGCACTGCTCAATTCGACAATGTTGAGATCGAAGCCGTCAAAAAATAACAAGCGAAACTACCATTCGCCTGCCGCAGAGGCTTCTAGCCGACATCGTTGAATTATCATCGCACTGACCTCCCACTTTTCAGCAAATTACCGATCGGAGAGCGGAACAGTATCAAGCTGACGCATAATTTCAGTAAAATCGCGCTAGAAACCGAGCTTTTCCGGCCGCAAACCCAACCCAGCCACCCAAAACGCCCCAATCGGCTTGAATTAACATCCTCGCCTGTTATTCTGAACACCGTTGGGAGCCATGAGTTTTGGAGCCCAATTTCAGGATAACGATCGCTCACACCGATCCAATTTCCTCATCATGACGAGAATTCTTCGGAGTAAAAACAACAATGACTGGGTTCAATTCCTTGAGAGGTTTAGCAATACTCGCAACCCTCTCGCTTAGTCTTTCTGTAATCACGATCGGTGATGCATTGGCTAACAGCGGTGGTTGGGGTGGCACCACAACTACCTACGGTTCAACTGGAAGTTTTGCATGCAGCGGTGGTAGTTCCGGTGGCGTACAACGGGTCTACCGAACGCCCGTCAGAAATCTCCTAGGCCGAATTGGCTATCGCATTTCTAACATTGGTTACCACTCCTGCGGCGGATGCTGTGGGGGCTTTTATCGTCCGTCAATCGGAATGTGGGGAACTCCGAATTACGGTTGCTGCGGCGGTTGGGATGCTGGAGCGGGCAGTCTCTCCATGACGGCACCTTACGGCAATACCATATCAGGTTCTGTCGGCCCCAATTCGATTTTAGAACAATCTCCACAGAACGCGCCACGTATTCCTGATGGTGGCTCGATCAACTCAATGCTCGATAGTCCGGGTCCTGCACCGGAAGGCCAGCCCGGTAATTCCACCAACTCAACTGGCACGGATACAAATTCCAAAGACAAACCAGCCGTCGGTTCTTCAATCTTAAAGGTCCAGTTGCCTCAGGACGCTAAAGTTTTCATTAACGATCGCTTAACCAAAACAGAAGGATCCAGTCGAAGTTATCGTTCTACCAATTTGGAAATCGGGAAAGAGCATCGTTACAGTGTAAAGGCAGTCCTCAATAGAGATGGAGTCGAGACGATCAAAACTAAATTGGTCAAATTGACGCCCGGCAAAAACGAAACCATTCGATTTGATTTTGATTCGGCCACCCCGGCAAAAACTGCGATTGCAACAACGCTAAAACTGGAAGTTCCAGCGGATGCAATTGTTACGCTTTGCGGAACTCGAACCGAAAAAAATGGTAAGTTGAGAACTTTCACCACCAACCAGCTTCCTTTGGGAAAAACCTGGAAAGATTACAAAATCGAAGTTGAATTCGAACGTAATGGTGAAACGATCACTCAGGAAAAGACAGTCGATCTTTTCGCGGGTCAGTCCTATTCATTTTCGTTCAATGATGAGGATTCACTAGCATCTCAATTCGCCAAAAACTAGCGAATTATCGTTAAACAAGCTTTATGCCTGACAAACCACCAAATGTTTTGGTGGTTTGTTTTTTTTGTATTAAGCAGTAATTGGAACACCGCGGACAACCTTAGGCTTAATTGGCTCCAGCTCATTCCTAAACTAGACTAGGTTCACGACGGCAGATATTTGCCGCGTCACAATCAACTGTAACCTCGCGTTGGCAATGGCAAATCGCAAACGAAATACGAAATCTAAGAAACGATCAAATCGATCTGAGTTTGAGAACGTCCGGGCAGAGCCAGCCGACCAACAGTCGAACTCCAATCCACCATTCCATTGGTCACCAACCGCACGGGCGATTGCCACCGTGTTAATTTTGTTTTACTTATTCGTGGTGGTCATCGGACCGCTCGCGAATCCGATCGCATCGAAACATTTCAGTGGTCCAATTGCAGAACGACTTGCCCCGTTACATCGCATTCTATTCTTAGGCCATGGTTATCGTTTTTTTGGCCCTGACCCTGGGCCAACGCATCGACTGGTATTTCGGGGTGTGAGAAGTGACGGATCAAAATTTGAGGGATTTTTTCCCGATCGTCAAACCCAGCAACCCCGTTTAATTTACCATCGCTGGTTCATGCTGAGTGAAACCCTCTTTGTAGAACACGCAAGTCAGGCAGACCCAAATTTCTTGAAAAATCGCGCCGTAGATTATGAACGGCAAGTGGCAAGATTAACCTCAGAGAATCAGACAAACCAGCTAAAGCGATTGCAAATGGATCGCCAACAGG
>JAPOIJ010000255.1 GCA_029979005.1 Planctomycetota bacterium
CGCTGGTTTGTCGACCCCAATGCTGGCGAAGACTTTTGGGTTGGTGCAAAATTTCGCATTGTTGCTGGTGATGGAATAACTCGATTTGACTCAACCGTACAACGATATGAGTCGGAGAGTGGTGAAATTTGGTTAAAAGGGTCACCGTGTGAATCGACGGTCGCTCAAATATTAGATATTTACGAGTCGACCCGTTCAATTCGTTACGAACTCGATCTTGAAATTCCCGCCCCAATCTTGGCGATCCGACGACTCCTTCGATTGCCACTAAATGCACCGATTCCTATTTGCAAGGTTCATCTTGGGACGACGCGGGGAACGAATGCTCTGTTGACTCGCTCTGGCGCTGCGACAGCTTTGGTAACAACGAAAGGACTTGGTGATTTGCTGGAAATAGGTGATCAGGCAAGACCATCGCTATTCGAATTAAATATTCAAAAATCAAAATCTTTGGCTGAGACCTGTATCGAAATCGACGAGAGAATACTCGCCGATGGGACGGTTGAGCGAAGCCCTTGTGAAGCAGAGGTTCGGGATTTATTTACTGAATTGAAATCGAAAGGAATCAGCTCGATCGCGATCTGTCTACTCCATAGCTATCGCTTCCCACAACATGAGCAATTGGTCGGGAATATCGCTCGTTCTCTCGGTTTTTCGAATGTCCATCTATCTTCCGAGGTGGCCCCCCTAATTAAAATGTTGTCTCGGGCGGAAACGACCGTTCTGGATGCGTATTTAAATCCAGTCCTGGGCGATTATCTGGATCAAATTGAGAGCTGTTTATCGAATGACAGCCACCTTCAGTTAATGACCTCTGCGGGAGGCTTGGTTGAACGCCAGTTCTTTTCTGGAAAAGACTCTGTTTTGTCAGGGCCTGCCGGTGGCATTGTGGGGGCGGTTCGCGCGGGAGAGCAAATTGGCTCAAGTCGACTTTTGACGTTTGATATGGGGGGGACCAGTTCTGACGTTGGGCGATATGACGGTAAATTGGAACTAGAATATGAGACCCGTAAATCTGATATTCGAATTATGACTCCAATGGTTGCGATTGAAACGGTAGCTTCCGGGGGAGGGTCGATCTGTTGGTTTGACGGCGCGAGCCTACGAGTAGGGCCGAAGAGCGCTTCCTCGAATCCGGGGCCTGCCTGTTATGGGCGGGGAGGTCCTTTAACACTAACAGATGTAAATTTATTTCTTGGCCGCATTGTGCAAAGTCGTTTTCCGTTTCCCCTGAATCAAACAGCTGTCAGTAATCGCTTAGCCAAATTGTGCCAGGAGATGGAGGCCGCGGGTTATCAGTTGACAAAGCTCGAAGCAGCTTACGGGTTGTTAGCGATTGCCAATCAAAATATGGCATCCGCGATCGGAAGCGTCTCAGTATCGCGCGGGTTTGACCCAGGCGATTACCTGTTGGTGGCCTTTGGTGGAGCGGGACCACAGCATGCGTGCCAGGTTGCAAACTCGATAGGCATCAAAAAAATATTAGACCCCTCCAATGGCAGCATTCTTAGCGCGGCTGGAATTCGTCTTGCCGATCAGAAATCCAGTCGAGTTAGATCTGTTTTAGAAGTTCTCCAAATTGAACGACTGGAACAGATCAAAGGGCTTTGGGAGGAAATGGAATTTGAAATCCTAAAAGAATTAGGAGAGAACACTCAACTAACGAGAAGTTTAGATTTGCGATACGTCGGCACGGATGCGTTCCAGTCAATTGAAATAGGCGGCTCAGTTGTTGATTTTGAGGATATTGTTGATTCATTTAATCGACAACATCAACAACGATTTGGTTTTGTTAGTGACAGAGAGATAGAACTTGTTGCGGCAAGAATGGAAGGCAACAAAATTGGTTTTCGTTTGCCAAAAACGATTTCAATTAAGAATTTCACATCGCCGCAGTCATTCACCGAGCAGATGGTAGCCATTAAGAATTTGGAAACCGGCTGTATCGATTACGAAAGGACACCGGTATTCGATCGAGAGAGTTTGAAAGCAGGTGATACAGTTCAAGGTCCTGGTTTAATCGCCGGCTCGCTTTCAACGATTATGGTGGAGGCGGGATGGAAGGCAACAATGCTGAGTGAGGGGCAGCTGTTGTTGGAGAAAACAGATGCGGTTGGATTGCCAGAGCATCAACCGGTTCAGCGATTAACACGGGCTGATCCGATGCAGTTGGAAATCTTTAACAACCATTTTGGAACTATCGCACGGCAAATGGGGATTGCCCTGCAAATGACATCCATGAGCGTTAACGTAAAAGAACGGCTTGATTTTAGCTGTGCAATCTTTACAGCAGCGGGAGACTTGATCGTCAACGCACCGCACATTCCTGTTCATTTAGGCGCGATGAGCGAAACGGTAAGAACGACGATTCGTTTGAATCCAGAAATTAGTGAAGGCGACGTTTTTGTGACCAACGACCCTTACGGGGGTGGGTCGCATCTTCCGGACGTCACGGTTATCACCCCAGTATTTAATAAAGAAAATAGCCGCTTAATTTTCTGGGTGGCCAGTCGATCGCACCATGCAGAGATAGGAGGTGTTGCACCGGGCTCGATGCCGCCCGATGCTACCAACCTACAGCAAGAGGGAGTCTTAATACGGAATTTTAAATTAATCGATGGTCAGACAGGGGAAGCATCGTTTGAGACCTTGCGTCAATTGCTAACACAGCCCCCCTACCCTTCGCGTGCACCTGAAGAAAATTTGGCAGATATACGGGCACAAGTTGCAGCCAACCGAACTGGCTTACGCGACTTATTGAAATTGGTAGACCAGTATTCTGAAAACCATGTATTGGCTTACACCGTATTTATTCAAGACGCCGCCGAGCAAAAAATGCGTCACTCCATTAGTCGAATGAAAACAGGTGATTTTCAATTCGAGGATCAACTTGATAATGGAGCGAAAATTCGTGTTTCAATTAATATCAATCAAGATTCGATCAAAGTTGATTTTAGTGGTACCGATCCCGTTCTTGATGGAAATCAGAATGCCAATCCGGCGATTGTTTCTTCCGCTGTGATTTATGTGATGCGGTGCTTCATTGAGGATAATATTCCTTTAAATGAAGGTATTCTCAAACCCGTCAAAATCGTATTACCGACCTGTTTTTTGAATCCCGTGAGCCATGAAAACCCCAAGGATTGTCCGGCAATTGTTGGGGGAAATGTCGAAACATCGCAGCGTATCGTGGACGTTTTGTTGGGCGCACTTCAGCAGGCGGTTAAAGATGGTTTGGCAGCGGCGAGTCAGGGAACGATGAATAATTGGCTAATGGGTAATGACAGTTTTGGCTATTACGAAACGATCGGTGGCGGTGCAGGTGCGACGCCTCAAGATCATGGGGCAAACGCAGTCCACACTCACATGACCAACACGCGATTAACAGATCCAGAAATATTGGAAGCCCGCTATCCGGTAATCTTGAGAGAATTTTCAGTGCGCCAGGAAAGTGGGGGTGAGGGAACCCATCACGGCGGCCATGGCATGGTGAGGGAGATAGAGTTTCTGAAACCACTCACCGTTTCCCTGCTAACGAACAGGCGTACGAATTCTCCGTATGGTGTCGCTGGAGGAGAATCTGGCAAACAGGGAGTCAACCTGCGGATTGGAAGAGACGGAACTGTCGAAACACTATCGCCGTCCTGTCAGTTCAAGATTTACCCAGGCGAGCGATTGCGTTTAGAGACGCCCGGAGGAGGAGGATGGGGGAAACCAGAATCGACAGGCGATAACTCGCATTAAGGTGTCGCAGTAGCGTTGTCGATTTGTTTCTTTTTTTCTTTGAAGCGGATTCTCAATTGCTCCCTGATTTTTAGGTACCGTTCATTGACTTCCTGTTTGACCGATTCATCGAGATCCCCGTACGAAGTTAGAAAGACTTGGGTCTGGTAAACTTCACCTCGAAGAAGGCTAGAGCGAATTCGATGAGACATTCGATTTTGCGCTCTCACGAAAAACGAGTTAATAGAATTCCATTGCTCCGGTGCATCGACACCTTCTCCGAAGGCATCGAAATGACTAAATAATAAATAGCCTTTTTCACCGGTTTTCTTTTCAAACGTAGCTTCAATAAATGGCCACGAATCATCCGCGAACTCATCGCCCAAGACCTCACTGGGTTTTTTTCTGACGCGTGTTTTTAGTTCCCAACCCTGGTTTTTATAGCAAGTGGTTAATTCGTGCCAACCTGGAAAAGCTTGATCCAGAGATGTGACAGCGGCACAAGTTGGCGACCGGAATTGCCAAACGTCTGAACGCTGGCCGAGGTCACTACCTCGGGAACGATCCTGTACTTCATATTGAACTAGTTTCCAGCCATCTACTTCATTAGGAATATCGTCTTCTTCGTAGTCTACGGTAACGTCGGCGTCGAAGAAGCGAACTTGAAGATCGGTTTGAGCAATCGACCGTCGAACATCAGCGAACTGAAAAATGCCCATCGAAACGATTAGAAATGCAACAATCCAAATGAAGGAAAAACCCGATTTGGAGATGGGGCTTTTGGCGACCGATGCTTTACGACTATCACTCGATTCGGTTTTTGAACCGTCCGCTGAAATGAATCGATTCCAAAATCGAGTAATCGATTCTCCGATGGATCCAGATTCACTTTCTCCCGTTTCAACAGGACCGAAGAGAAATAATAAGAATTGATCTGTGCTAAAAATCATCAGAATTCCTATCGTCAGCGCACCATATCCAAGTATGTCGTGCGAAATTCCATGACTCAGGTCATA
>JAPOIJ010000306.1 GCA_029979005.1 Planctomycetota bacterium
CGAGTCGTTTTGGACTTGAGCTCGATAGAACAGCCAGCCTCTCGTTATGAACAGACCTTGTCGTTAAAGCAGCTTTTGAGCGGCGTGGTAGCTGGAGAGATTGATTCGATTGGTAACCGTTGTTCGATTTCAAGAGTGCCGGGAGATGAGCTTGGCGTTTCTTTTCCGCGTCAGCATTTGGTTTTTAAGTCCGGTGAAGAATTTGAGTTTTCGATTGCCCCCAATCGAACGCCCTTTTTAGGTCGAGCGGTGGCGTGCAGGGTTAAAATGATGTCTGCCAATCCAGCAGGAATTGCCGGTGGCCGATCGTTAATTTCAAAATCAATTTCGTTTCAAACGGACTCTATTGGATCGGCTCCTCCCCAGCCAGTAAAAATCAGAATGCCCTTAAAAGAGGGTGTCTATAATATTGAGTTGGAATTAGAACAGCAGCGTTATCAAGCGTCCTTTAGTTCGAGAAAGCCTCCGGTGAGTCGCTCGATGCAGGTGCTGGTTTTGTCCAATGAATTAGCTAAGTCGAATGGGAAAAAATGGGAGGTGGTTTACTCGACCAATCTTTCTGGAGAAGCAGAGACCAATTCGCCGTGGAGCCAAATAGCACAGCTCGCCAATTTAAAGTCTCCCAAAATCTACGGTAACAACCGGTATGCCCCGTTGCAGGTAGCCGGTCAAGAGATGGGGGAACTTGCCCCCGGCGGCTGGCAGGCGATTCCGTTGACTGTCGGCGAATTGGGGCAACCCCATATTATTGAAATTGAGTACCTGGCAACCGAAGGAACTGCGATTGGCGTAAGTTTTTTACAGCCAGATGCCAATGGCCAAGTGCCAAATTACGGGTTCGACTCGGGGGTGCAAATTGACAAGTCGTTGTTACCTCGCCCCAAAAACGGAATTCAATCTCGACGTTTGAGTTTGACAGTTTGGCCAGAAACGAAGTCGCCGTATCTTTTGATTGCGAATCGTCATCAGACGGAAAAAGCAACACTCGGTGCAATCGAAATTAAAGCTGGTCCCGATCGTTTGCCGCCCAAAGGTGCGATAAACACGGACAATCGTAAGTTAATGGCTTTTTATGAGATGCCGCTTTTCTCGGAAAATTTTGGAGTGCTTGAGAAAATCGATCCCCTGGTAAGTGAGCCGCTTGATGATTGGCAGTTTTTTTATGAAGGAGCCACGAGATTTGTCGAGTATTTGAAGGCGAATGGCTATGGCGGTTCGTTTGTTACCGTCGCCTCTGACGGCAGTTCAATTTATCCGAGTCAACTGTTGCTGCCTTCCCCGAAACACGATACGGGTGTCTTTTTCACCAACGGTCAGGATCCGATTCGAAAAGATGTTCTGGAGATGTTGTTTCGAATGTTTGAGCGTGAGGGGTTGGTTTTGATACCGACGCTGGCGCTTTCGGGGCCGTTGCCGGAAGTGGAGGCGGAACGCCGCCGAGATGGCACGGATTCAGATTTTGACATGTATGATTTGAATGGCCAAAGGCGGGAGTTCACAAAATCCAACAATCGCCTTCCGATTTATAATCCCCTCAATCCTCTGGTTCAACGTTCGGTTCGGCGGATTGTCTCAGAGTTGTCGAATCGCTATCAATCGTTTCAGGCATTTGAAGGCGTCAGTGTTATTTGCCGCCCTGACACTTATACCTTATTGCCTGGTCGGCATTGGGGCTACGATTCGCTAACCATCCAAAGATTCATTCAGTCACAGTCTGATTTGAATGGCGTTCCTGAAGAATGGCGAGATATTCAAGGGATCTTGCTGGGAACCCACTCAGACCAATGGATTGCATGGCGGGCAGCACAAATGCGGCTTTGGTATCAAGATTTGGCCAATGAGGTGATGCGGGCGAAACCAACGGGTAAGCTTTATTTGGCTCCGGTGGACCTTTATCGAAATGATGAAACAGCTTCCGCGTTTTCGCCAAGTTTGCACGCCAATGCAGATTTCAAGCAAATCATGCTTTACATGGGGTTTGATAGTGAACTGAGTCGGACCGCTTCTGGGAAAGAAAACCAGGGTGAGTTGATTCTTCTTCAACCTCATCGCATTGCCCCGGGGCAATCGCTGGCATCGCGGCGAGTGGATTCTAATGTTGAAAATTCTGATCAGGCAAAACAGTTTTTTTCAAATTTAAATTATCCCGCTGATATCTTTTCGCATCGTTCGACTTGGGCTCATTTCGCACAACTCGAGGAACAGGTGCCATTTGGAGAGCAGCAGTCGCCCTTGATGCGTTTGCAGCCCATGATTCAGGGGAATGGGCTTAGTCGTCAACGCTTTCTTCAGAGTCTTAAGAATCGTGATTCACGAATGTTTATTGATGGCGGTGTGACGCTTCCATTTGGCCAAGGATCGGAACTGCAAGAGATGACGGAAGTATTTGCAAAATTGCCTGATGAGCCGTTTGAGGATGTCTCGTCGGAGCGGTTCCCCAAACCAGAGCTCGGGCATTTGGCCGTTAGGCAATTAGAATTCGAAAACGAGACCTATTTTTACGTTGCGAACGCGTCACCATGGCCGAACCGTGTCCGTCTATTATTGAGAGGAGAAAATTCGCCGGTCGAGACCATCGAATCTTTTTCCAGTTCTCGATTCCAAGTTATTTCTTTGATTGACGAAGCCGGAGTTGAATCGGCTGACGATAATGAATCCACCCTCGAGGCTCTAGATAGTCAGGTTACTTTTGAGATTCCAGCTTATGGTTTGTTGGGTGGAAAAATGGAGTCAGGTTCGGTGATCACTGATTTCGATTTTGCGCTCCCGGAAGCGGCGGACAACGTGCTGC
>JAPOIJ010000282.1 GCA_029979005.1 Planctomycetota bacterium
CTGTCAGGTTCATTCCACTTGGTGACGCACCCGGAGGTAATTTCTGCAGTTCCGCATCAGCGGCATCGGCCGACGGGCGAGTGGTGGTGGGAAGCGGCGTTAATGATCGCGGTAGGGTCGCATTGCGTTGGACAGAGCAAGGAGGCATTACAGAAATACCTCCGGCTTATCCAGAAAAGAGATATATGAGTGTTGCTGGAGGAGTGTCGTCTGATGGGAATACAGTAATCGGATTCTCATCGAGCAATGAGAGTTTTCGCGGCGCGAACATGAGTCAAGGATATATTTGGACAGCCGAAAAAGGGATCCGCTTGTTAGGATCACTGCCGGGGGGATTCCCCGCGAGTGACGCTCGCGCAGTCTCTGGAGATGGAACAATTGTCGTCGGACAGGTTGCGGTAAAGGGCGGCGCCAAGGGCTTCACTTGGACGCTGTCTCAAGGCATGAATAAAATACCGTCCTCCTCTACGGTACTTCCCCAAGACGCCTGGGGAATCACATCTGATGGAGTCGCAACAGTTGGTGTGGCCACTGAATTTACTAACGACGGTCCACTGCTTTTCTCAAATGGGAAACGAGGCCGTAGAGTAGCCTTCAGGATTCTAAACACTGGAATGCCCGAGGTGTTGGGCATCCTGCCAGAGCACTTTTCTAGTGCTGCAATGGATGCTTCACGAAAAGGAAAGTACGTAGTAGGAGACAGCAAAAAAAAGACCGGCGGCGGTCAAGCCTTTATCTGGGATGCTACACAAGGTATGCGCGGACTTGGGTACTTACCGGAGCACGACAATAGTCGTGCGACCGCAATCTCCGACAATGGACGAATCGTCGTGGGTTTCAGTGCCAGTGGGAAAGAAAATCAAACGGCGTTCATTTGGACCCGAGGCACTGGTATCCAAAATCTTCAAACACTTGCTGAAACTGCCGGAATAGACCTCAATGGCTGGCGTTTGAAATTCGCGAGTGACATATCGGCCGATGGCAGTACGATTGTTGGTTCGGGAACCAACCCGCAAGGCAAACCGGAAGGCTGGATCATGCGGTTGACCGGCGCGGCCAAATAAGCAGCAGAACAGATCAGGGAGTCTGAAAATTGTTTAAGATACTTTGATTGCGACTACTGGTCACGGATTTTTGAAATTGATGAGAACGTGAATCGATTTCTCTCGACGAAAGAATTCGAAGGTATCTTGCACCTCGTGGAGCCAAAATTGACTGGCACCTGAAGCATCAAAAAGTATTTTTGTGCATACCGTTGAAAAACTTCAAGGCGACCGCCAAGTTGTCGGTTCGATAGCTATGCAAAGGTGCTCTGCGTAATAAGTGGATTGAGCAAGTTAATTCCTACGACGTGTTATTCCATTTCAGAAAAATCCTTAAAAACAAAGGAAGTTGTTTTCTCTTGTGTTTTAAGGGACTACCCAAAGATGCCGTATTAACTATATCGAATTAGAAATCAAAAGCTCAAGCTGATAAGAAAATGCGGTAAGCCAAGGTGATCGCATAAGTCCAACACCAAAGCTCGAATTTATTTCCCCCGTTTCGCCAATAGCTAAAAAAAAGCTTGCGATTCAAAATGAATCGCAAGCCTAAAAGCGTTTCCCGCCTAAATCCGGATCGATCCGTCATGGATATTGATAGCGACTAGCACACCAAGTGCCAAAAAGAAAACAAACCAGCTACCAAAAACCCCTCCGATCAATCCGGCAATCAACACGGACCCAATCACATAAGCCCCATTGAGCTTATGCTTTGCCGTCCTCGACACATTCCTCATAAACACCTTTCAAAAAACTAAAAAACCATCACCACTAAATAGACCTCAACCAAAATTGGCTCACGCGCTACTGGCCCGATTCTCAACAGCTAAAACATCTGGATTTCGTTTCAACTCATCAATCAGACAACTAGCCTCACGAATCGAAAGATCTTCAATCCGCTTACGACCGAACCGGTTTTGCACTAAATCAAAAGGATTCAAGTCCTGGCTTCGGCAAATCGCGAAGACCGCCCTCACCTGCCCAGCCGTTGCCATGGTCGTGCCCGGCGTAGAAATCTGCCTCGCTTCTCTTCCTAAACCGTTTACTTCAATGGCTTCTCCTCCATCCAACTCCTCGTCAATTGCCTTGCGAGCAATCGCGTACAAAGCACGCGCCCGCTCACGCAACCGCCGAGGATCAATCGCCACAGAAGAATCAATCTCCACCTCAACCTGAAAACTCGCTCCCCGGGAACCGTAATTTGGTTGTCCCCTCTTTTGGTTAAGTCCAACGTTTAATTTCATTGGCATAAAACACCTCCTTTAATTCTGGAATTTAAAACTCACAAATCAAAACACGCTGTTAACGCGTATTTCCCGTCCTACTCTTCCAACGCGCCCGCCACCTCCTCGAGATCCAACGAAAACCCGCGGCTTTCGATCACTGAAATCGACTCCCCAGTACGTTCTGCAACGCATTCGTTCAGCTCACTCTGAGTCATTACTCGCTCCTTTCATAAAAAAACGCGACTACCGAAGTAGCCGCGTAAGAAAATTCATCCGATTAACGCATCAGCCGCGAACTAGGCCGCCAGATGACAAACTCGATCCATCAGGCCGTGCAGCGCATGAGATCGTCGGGGAAGCATTTCCAATGACCTCCCTTTGAAGCTCTCCGTAAAGGCGTTGAATAATCGCCAGACCGTTCGTCCATTTTCAGTGAATGCTTGGTGGCTTGGCTCTCGCCACTCATCAAGCACTTTGGGGAGCTGGGTCACCGGAATCACACGGGAATCAACTGCCTTGACCAAAAGATCATGAACCGTGCGGTCTGAGATTCGCTTCTCTTTGTAAGCGCCAATCCGATCTGCCTGTTGAATTCGCAGATCTGAAAGTCGCCCAAACGCCTCATTAATGACGCCAGGCAAATCACGCTCAATGAATCGCGTGTGCCGACGTTTTAGAACCACCTCACCAAAAAACGAGAGGTTATCGCAGACTAAAACCTGACTCCCTAAAGCAAGAGAAGCTGGGAACGATTTGTCATGGCTATTTCGCAGACCGAGAACAAGACTGAAGTCTTTATCCGCCGATTCGCAACCAAGTTCCATCAACCCAAAATACCTTGCTCCTGCTCCCCATAATCCGTGAGCTTCATTGGTCACTCGAAACCCCTGCCCCTCAATCGTCTTGTCAACGATCGAAAGCATTCGATGGTGAGGGACAGGAACCCAGGTATCGGTACGCTCAGGAGTGGGTGCCCAATTAAGCTCATCACGTGTGATGTGCTTACCGCCGCAGTGCATCAAAAGATTTGCCATTAGTTAAATCCTCCAGTTGGATCGCCCCCGCGGAGCGATCGTGAAATGACACAAACGCCCCGCGAAACACGGGAGCGAAACAAAAACGCCCTACCCGTCTCCCAGATGTTTCCATTGGGAGACCGGCAGGGCTTGTTGAAGCGGTAAGAAACTGGCTCCGGAAAGAGCTAAGCTTCCGCTTCATCTAATAATGACACCAAAATGGCAAAAATTTAGGTAATCCATGCGGCATCCCCTTAGCAAAATCGATGTTGATCTGGCACTTAAAGAACACGATCTTTTGGTCGACTAACTGCTCTCTTCTAGCATTAAGCTTTTTTGA
>JAPOIJ010000103.1 GCA_029979005.1 Planctomycetota bacterium
AACCTACAGTTAAAGAGCATGGAGATAGGTTAAGCGTTTCCACGTATAAAAATTCTTCGGGTATCGAAGTAGCCATCTGCAAAGTGAAGGGAGAAGGGCATCATATACGCACGGAATTACGCGATAAGGCCGACTCACTCGCATTAGAGTTTTTACTCAAACACAAAAAACCCTAGTGCAGAACGTTCCCATTGAAAAGATTCCCGCGGGCGACCACCAGAAAGTTTGCGAGTTAGATTCGTTGATTAAAGCATGCTCGGTTAAGACGAATTCTACCTACCCAATACAAACCAAAACACTAAGTTCGGCTAGGGTTGAATAAAGGTATCACTCAAAACAATTCGTTTTATCAAGTACCTGAAGTTATTCTCGTATTTTCCGAGATCCAATAGGATCGCGTCAATCTCTGGTCGATCCGAAATAACCACGGGACGACCAAGCGAGTACGCCATCAATTTCTCGGTCAACGCTCTGGCAAACTTACTCCGCTGTTTTAACAGACTCGTTTTGAATTCGTTTACGTTAGTGAACGAATCACCGTTAGGCAGCACCCCGGACGGATCAACTTTCCCACGGCGATACGAGCTTCGATATCGTCCAATCGCGTCAAAGTTTTCCAAGGCAAAACCAAGCGGATCAATCTTATTGTGACAGGACGCGCAAGCAGGATTATTACGATGTTTTTCAATTTGCTCACGAATCGTGATAGCCCCGCGAATATCGGGATCGAGCGGCTCGACATCCGGCGGAGGTGGGTTAGGGGGTGTTCCCAATACGTTCTCCAACAACCAAACACCTCGAACCACAGGGGAGGTATCTATTCCGTTGGCGGTTACCGTAAGAACACTTGATTGAGCAAGAAGCCCACCACGTGGACCACCCGTCGTGTTTACTTTTCTAAAATCACTGCCATCGATGTTGACATCTAATTTATACAAGCGGGCCAACCCGGCGTTTACAAAGGTAAAATCGCACTTTAGAAATCGGTCAATCGGCAGTTCATTATCCAAAAGATGTCGAGTGAACAAAAACGTCTCTTTTTTCATCGCCGTCGCAAGGTCATCAATATAATATTCTTTAAACGCATTTAAATCCGGCGGAGTGCTACCCAACGCGTCCAAATTAAGCCATGAATCAAGGAAGTCGTTCACAAACCGATCTGACTTTGGATCGGCCAGCATTCGGTCTAATTGTCGCTCCAATACTTTTGGATCCGTGAGTTTTCCCTCCGAGGCTAACGAAATAAGTTTGTCATCCGGCATCGATGACCAAAGAAAATAGGAAAGCCGACTGGCAATCGCATGATTTGATAACCGATTTCCCGTGGATGGATTTGCCACCGGCTCGTCTAAATATAGAAAACCGGGTGAACAAAGCGCGGCCTTTAAACCGTCTCGATAAGCATTAAAAGGTGATACTCCCTGGGACTCTCGGCTTTCAATGACCTTAAGAATCCGACCTACCTCGTCATTGGCTGGTGGACGCCGATAGGCTCGCGTTAGAAATGACGTTAAATTTGCACGATTACGTGTCCGTTCAAACGAATTGCCACCTAGTAACTCAACCTGCGTTCGAGTTGGCCATTGGTCGTAAATCGGGCCGCGTAAGGAAACCGAATTAATTCTGATTTGGGGTAATTTTGCGTGTTGCAATCCATAGGCATACGCGTCATTTCCCTTCTGTGGCTTTAGTCCCGCCTGCCCCATCAAGATCGTGCCAATTTCAATATGAGCGGCCCGGGCACGATGGCTTCCATTGACGTAAGTAAATCGCGGCGTTGTTCCTTTATGTAGCCAGACTCGCGCCTGAACTTTTTGCTTACCATCCGCCAATTCAAACCGGGCAAGTTCCGGTTCAATTTTCTGGGGGAGATGCAGGGGGCCTTCTCTGACATCACCGGTAACGATACCGAGCATCAACGGTTCTTCTGTCCGGGTCTTAGAATAATTTTCTTCATAAGGCGGCACCCGATTAAGCGCTTCGACATCAACTACGATTCGATAGAAACCATCGTGAGGAACGCCATTCGAAAAATCAGACAAGTAGCCATAGCTACCAACATGTCTCTGGGAACGCGGATGCTCATAAAGTCGAATCTGTGTTGGAATCCGCTCCACCGTACGGGCAAGATCTTCAAACTCCGTATTGGCACGATCTCGAATCGACTTCGACTTATCAGGCTCGCTTGCATTCGCGAGATTCCGGAGCGTCCCCTTGATTCTATTTAATTGACGTTCAGTTTTTTCGCGAAATTCAACGCCGGTCACAAATCCGGTGAACTCGCCTTGCTGAAATCCATCCTCAAAACTCCATTCCTGAATCTCTGGTTTCACCAAACTCGGAAGTGCCTTTTCAACAATAATATCAGCCGCTCCAAGGTACTGATCCAGTAAAAAGCCGGACGTCACCAAAGCCTGACCTTGATTATCCAAATGATCAACTTTTTGGTCCGCCGGGAATCCAATCGTCGGATCAAAGCTGGTTGTGTTCAAATGAAAAAGGTCACTTATTGTATTGACGTATTCCCTCCGGTTGATCCGACGAAGAACCGTCTCGCCTCCCGTCCCCTTTCGTTGATTCTGAAATTCGGCAATTTCCGCAGTCAGCCAGCGAATTACCTTGGACGCTTCAGCAACATCCGGTTGTGGCTCACTAAGTGGAGGCATTTCTCCAAGGTTGAGTTGATCTAATACATCCTGAAGTTCAATTAGTGCGTTGTCATCTGTTAAAGGAAAATCAAGAAGATCAAACCGCCTATCCCCCTCGCTTTCCTCCGAACCATGACATTTATAGCAATGCTTTTTCAAAAACGGTACGATTAAACTTTTAAACTGATCATCTCTTGATTGAGAATTGATTGCAGCGCGTCGGTCCGGCTCAGCTCCCGAATTTTCCTCCAATTCTCCAGCCCCAAGAATTTCATCGTGCTGTCCTCGCAAGCCAACGCTGTTTTTGTCTTTATCTTCAAATCCAATGGATTCAGACGCGACGAAACCGAAACCCACGGTTACCAAAATAGCAACCGCGATCACGCCCAGCCTCTTCAACTGACAACGAATCATCCAACCAGCTCCAGACCAGTCAACGTCCCAGTGCTGTGACCAAACCGATCGTCTTCGATTCCCATTCGCTGCAGCAAAGACACAAACAGATTGCATAGCGGAACACGCTGGGCTTTCATTGAAGGCATGACTCGGTGTTCACCCAACCGGTAACCACCTCCCGCCAAAATAATTGGAAGATCAGAATTAGTGTGCGCATTCGCATTACCCATTCCGGAGCCAAAGAGAACGGCCGTTTGATCCAACAAGGTTTCACCGTTCACTCCTTTAACCGATTTCAGTCGATCGAGGAATTTCGAAAACTGCATCATCTGATACGTTTCCAATTTAACGAGACCAGCAATATTCCCCTGATCCTGACCATGGTGAGATAGCGCGTGGTAACCTTTTTTGAGGTCAAGCAATCCCGTATTGAAGTTTGCCCCGGCCAATTCAAGACTGGCGATTCGCGTTGAGTCAATCTCCAGTGCCAATGCAATCAGCTCATACAGATCTGGAATATCATCGACTAAATTTTTATTGCGAGGCTCCTCGATCGGGGCTTTCGGTTTCGGAATCGCCTGCCACCGCGCCCGTTGTTGAATACGCCGTTCAACATCACGGACCGATGAGAAATACTCATCCAGTTTTTTTCGATCACGGCCGCTAATTCGCTTACCAAGACTCTCTGCATCTCCTTGAACGGCATCCAGGATAGATCCCCGGAGCGCGAACCGATCAACTGCTTTCGCATTACCGGCTTTTCCTTCGTCGAGAAAAAGTTTCCGAAACAACTCTCGCGGTCCTTGAATTGGAGGTACCCGAACACCCGTTCGGGTCCAAGACATCATGCAGCCTCCGTGCAAGCCATTCTCGGAACCAACCGTCAATGATGGGATTCGAGTCTCGATTCCAACAACCTCAGCCATTCGCTGGTCGAGGCTTATATTCCCGGAGGGCATTGCCGCAGCATCCGAATATTTTACTCCTGACAGAAATGAATGGATCGCATAGTGCCCACCCTTCACGCCATGATCAAGATGAGAAAACACCGTAAAATCGCGGCGGTGTTTTTCAAGGGGTTTAAGAAGCGGAGTCAGTTGGTAATCCGCGCCCGCGGTTTTTGGAAAAAACTGGGGTTGGTACATACCAAAAGAATTACCAATGCAAACCATCCGCTTGGGGGCCGAAGGCGCATTTGTTTTTGCAAAGGAGAATGCTTCAAGGAATGGAATTGATAATGCGATTCCAGTTCCACGGAGAAACCGTCGCCGATTGAAATGAACTTGATTCCTCATGCCCGCAACTCCACTTCAACTATCTACTCTATTTAAATTCAAATTCTCGCCAAGGAAAACCTTGTCGCTCTTTATCTGGGTTACCCAGCAAATGACGAAAGATCTTTTGAAATCTACTTGGCGAAAAACTCATGCTTCTCATCTCCGCCGCTCAAAAGATACGCCAAGAGATCAAGAATTTCATCTTCCTGCATCCGATCGAACAGTCCATTCGGCATCGGAGATGTTTTTGAAACCCGCAAATCTTCGATAGAGTTTCTGTCGATCGTCACCCTTTCGTTTGGATCAGCTAAATCCGTGTTGAGAACCAGAGTCGAACTATTCCTTTTAACGCCTAGATTCACAATAACGCCATTATGCATCACGCCATCGTCCGTCAATACCGAGACCGAGGAAAATTGATCGTTAATCACTTTACTAGGGTTGATTACCTGATCGAGCAGGTCGTGTGCGGAGTACCGCCGTCCAGCGGTAGTCAGATCTGGTCCGGTCATCCCACCCTGATTTTGGAATCTGTGACAAGCATAGCACGCTGCCGCTGCGAACATTTTTCGCCCTTTATCAAAATCTCGATTCTTCAAACCATCCTTGGCTGCGGCCGACAACTCTTCCAGTGTCCATTTTTTAACAGCTCTTCCTTCGAAAATTTCACCGAGATTTTCGATTGCACTCTTTTTGACGGGCTTCTTGGCGAGAATTCTTTTAAGCGACTTCTTTTGTGAAGGGCTGAGCGAAGCAACGGCATCATCGCGTATAAACTGAATGAACTTCTCAAAGCTAGCGCCGCCTCGATAATTCGCCGCCTTTAAAAACCACTCAAAATATGCTGTCTGCAATTCAGGAGTCCAACCTGATTTCAACATTCGGATCGACCTTGCGTATTGCATTTGCTCTTCCTGCGTCGGAGCACTCTCAATCATCACCATTGCCTTTTCCGCGATATTCGGTGACTCGAGCCACGCGAGGGTTTCACATAAAAGCCAGTTCAGCTCACTCGATTTTGACGGAAACATTGGATCCAGTTTCGTGATCAGAGCCTCACGCGTCGATTGATCAGGCTTACCGAATCGATTTAGCGTTATCTGAATGACGCGTTGCATCACAAGCTGACTCCGCTGATCAAGTTTGGCATCGTCAATCTTGAGCAAAGCGGCAAGAATTCTATCGCGCGTCGCCGAATCCACTGGCAGCGAATCATCAGTCCTATGTTGAGGACAAACGCCGGCTGCGCGTGCTAAAGCAAGTAACGCCTGAATCTGGGTTGGAGGATTAGACTCAGCGAACGCCTTCTTTGACCATGAATCAATCGGCTGATGTTCCAATGCCGTACGCGCTGCAGCACTGATAAACCGATCGTTAGATGCAAGGTGAGGCCAAGCTTCTGAAACTGCCTTCGGATCTTTTTTTCCATGAAAACGTTCCAGCGACCGGCGCAGCTCCATCGAATCACTTGCTGCTGCATTCCCAGTAACTAAATCAGTTGGCTCATCTCCGATATACGTAACGCGGTATAGACCGGACTGTACGCGGCGACCTCCAATAGTAAAGTACATCGCTCCGTCATTTGGATTGATGATTGCATCGGTTATCGGCAGCGGAGCGCCGGTTAAGAACTCTTCCTTAGTCGCTGAATAGGTCGATCCCTCTCGTTCAAGATGAACCGCGTACAGTTTCCCCCAACTCCAATCGAGTGCATACAACGCATTCTGATATTTCTTGGGAAACTTGGCTCCATAACCAAACGTCGTTCCTGTTGGGGAGCCGGGCCCGATATCGAGTACGGCCGGAAGATTATCCTCATAAAATGCAGGACGTTTTCCTGCACCATTCCGCCACCCAAACTCGCCTCCACTAACAACATGGCAGATTCTCGTGGGACGATACCAGGGAGTGTTAAAGTCATACTCCATGTCCGCATCGTACGTAAACAATTCCCCATCTCGATTAAACGCTGCATCAAAAATATTTCTGAAACCCGAAGCGTAAGCTTCAAACGATTTACCCTCCCAGTCGACTTTATAAATAATTCCACCAGGTGCTAAGGTCCCTCGATTATGTCCACGGCCGTCCGGAAAACTGGGAAGCAAATGATCTTCTCCCCAAACCTGGGGCACCTGCGATGTTTCGGCCAGCTCGGTTGGTTTCGTCGTGTTTCCAGTCACAAGGTACATCGATTTACCATCGGGACTTGGAACGACAGCATGAACACCGTGGTCACCGCGAGCATCCATCGCCCGCAGGCATTCAACCTTGTCCAGTTGGTCGTCATTATCACTATCGCTAATCCGGTACAAACCGGACGGGATTTTCTTTTCATAATCGTTGACACCCACATAGAGTGAGCCCAAAGCCCATGCCATACCATTGACTGCTCGGATCTCCGCCGGCACAGCCTGAATATCGGAGGTTTTCAATTGTTCTCCCAAGGCCGGAGGCGTCAGCCGATAGATGCCACCGAATTGATCGCTGACGAATAAGCGACCCTTGTCGTCCGCACACAAATTCACCCATGAGCCGTACTTTTCACTCGGAACCGAATAAATCAACTCGACCTTAAAACCCTTTGCGGACTTGATTCGATCAACCGGCGTCGCTTCGCTCCCAATATCCTCAGAAACATTCGCCGGGGCAGCCGAAATCTTAACCGCTTGTTGAGCCAATCCGGGGACGGTGATGTAAAGACACAAGGCAATAGATAATATCAATTTCATAATTTTTAGACCGCCGTAAACGACTCAAGAATTTTTCAGGAAAACAAACGATCAAACCTATCATTTCATCGACTACAAGTTTGGGAGAAGAAACTTAACAATCTCCACAAAAACTCGAATCAAGAATGAATGCAACCGCCTTACCGCGTCTTATATGACCATGAATCCGGTTGCGATTCAACAACAACCTTCGTCATCATTCCAAACACCCAGATCAATGAGAAGCAAATCACAAATAACCAAAAAATGAGCAAAGATCATAAAGATTGAGCCTCCTAACGCAATGAACACTAAATACAATCGCTCTAATGTCATAACCTCCGTACAATGTCAGTAGTTTGCCCGAGACACCGTTAGTTGCTTTCGCTCTTGCATCTTCATATAACGAACGTGGCCGTTGTGAGGCTCAACACAAGCCTCGTCTACTTCGATTACCAGAGTGAGCGTTGATCAGTGACGACCGAGGATCGTTGAAGATGAGAATTTCAAATCGGTCACACTCGACCTGATTAGCCAAAACGACTGAAGACTTCTCTCCTACTTCAAAAATCAAACTTAGAACCATAATTCCATTACATTAACGAGAATAAAACGTGAACCAATTTCAGCTTAAGTTTTTGAAACCACTTTGCTTAACTCTCATCCTATCCCTTGGATCTCAACTGACTGTGTTGGCTCAAGACGACGTCAGCAAGAATAAAACTCGAAATACTTTGACGGGTGTTTGGAATATCACCATTGAGTCAGACCGGGGCGATCGCAACGGCAAATTAGTTTTTAAAACGAATGAATCCGGTTTCACTGGAAACCTTGAAACGGAAACTGGTACCGAAAGCGAACTTAAGAATATTGTGCTAAATAATGATGAAGTCGCATTCGAATTATCAGTCGAGCGAGACGGTCAACAGATTCAATTTGAATTTGATGCAACGCTTAGTGGTCAGTTAATGAATGGCAATTGGCGAGCATTGTTAAATCAGGCCGAGGTAGCGACGGGAACCGTTACCGGTACAAGGCAATTGGAATTGAGCGATTTCCGGGGTTACACCACAGAAGAAATTGGACCTGGATGGTCCATGAAAGACGGAATTCTCCACTTCGACGGCAATAAATGTGGTGACCTTGTTACCAAACAAGAATTCGGAGATTTCGTGTTAAAATTTGATTGGAAAATCTCAGAAGCCGGAAACAGCGGTGTAATGTACCGAGTCTCGTTAGGTGACAAAAAACCCTACCTTTCAGGGCCGGAATACCAAATTCTTGATGACGACAAACATAAAGATGGCAAACTCGAGTCTCACCGGGCCGGTGCTCTGTACGCCCTGTACGTTCCCAATGACAAAACATTAAACGCGGTGGGCGAATGGAATTCATCCAAAATTGTGTTGAAAGGAAACTCTGTCCAACACTGGCTCAATGGAAAGAAAATCGTAGATGCTGAACTTGGAAGCGAAGACTGGAATAAGAGGGTTGGCGCAAGCAAATTCAAGAATTGGGGTAAATTTGGCAAAAATAAAAAAGGGCACGTCTGTTTTCAAGACCACGGCGACCCGGTTTGGTATCGCAATATTATCATCAAGCCAATTAACTGATTTTGCCCATCCCAGACATTCCTAAGCTTCAGCGGCAAAAGCCCAGATAGAAAATTTTGAGTCGCCTGCCGCTTTAGAGTTCAATGGCTTATTTGTAATCGAAATCGAATTATCTTTTGAGGAAACCATGATCCTTCGCGTATTTGTTTTTGGATTGTTTTGCATTTCCGCTACTCCGCTGGTAGGCCAAGCATTTCAAATTGAATCCAAAATTTCCCTGCCAAGTCAGTCGTCGATCGGATTGCAGCAAGACGACATTTCAATTGAAAAACGCTCAAACAAAATTGACGTTAACCTAAATGGCAAACTGTTCACGACGTTTGAATTCGGTAAATATTCAAAACCAATCTTCTATCCAATCTACGGTCCAGATCAAATCTCGATGACTCGGGATTGGCCAATGAAGGATAACACCGAGGGGGAGAGTAAAGATCACCCTCATCACAAGTCAATGTGGATTTCCCATGAAATTAGCGGTGTGGATTTTTGGTCTGAAAAAGGTGGCACAGTAGATAGTGAGTTAATTGAAACTAAGTTCGAAGGGAATCCTACCAACGTTTTCCGGGCAAACTCAAAATGGACTAAGAACGGCGATACCATGCCCATGCTTACCGATCAAACAACCTACTGGTTTGGCGGTGATGAATCGAGTCGATGGATGAATTGTTTGATAAAGTATCAGGCTACTCATGGAGACATCGAATTTGATGATACCAAAGAAGGTCTGTTCGCCATCCGAACTCACCCTGATCTCCGTTTGGCGGCCAAGCCAAAGGCAGGGGTGAAAGAAGTCTTTGGAAAGGCAATCAACAGCGAGGGAATCACCGGTAAAGCAATTTGGGGAAAACAAGCCAAATGGCTGCTCTATTACGGAGAAATCGATGGAAAACCAATGAGTATCGCGATGTATGACCACCCTACTAATTTTCGTCATCCCACCACGTGGCATGCGAGAGACTACGGATTGGTCACGGCGAATCCATTTGGATTGCATCATTTTCTTGGCAAACCCAAAGGATCCGGCACGTATAAGCTTCCTTCAGGTAAATCACTTGAACTCCGTTACCGTGTCGAGTTTTTTAAAGGAATCGCAAATCCGAAATTGATTGAGCAGAAATTTGAATCCTTTGCTACAGATCCGCTCCAAGAATTAACCGTGAAGCGTCGTTAACCGAATTCTGATATCCGGGCTCAGCAAGTAGGTGATGGCTTTCAGGATGACTCGTTAAATAAAGTTTCCGAAGTTGGGTACATCATCATGGATTCTCAATCAACACTGCGACGCGCGGTAAATCTATTGTTCGTCTGTTTGTGCTTCCTGCCCGTTGATAACGTCTGTCTCGGCGATGAACCATGGAAACGACACACGATAGATTCTTCCGGAATTGGTGCCGATGGTGTCAGGCTTGCGGACTTTAACCGAGACGGAAATCTGGATATCGTGACTGGCTGGGAGGAATCCGGAGTCGTCCGGCTCTATCTAAATCCCGGGCCAGACAAATCCACAGAACGGTGGCCTTTTTGTCAGATTGGCGAGGGTAAATCTCCAGAAGATGCCGTTCCGTTTGACGTGAACGGTGACGGAATACTCGAGGTCATCAGCTGTCACGAGGGAAGTTTCAAACAGGTGCTCGTCCATAAGTTCCAAGACAACCGTATCGCTGGGAAGGCTGGCGATCAACAGATTTTGGACCGGACCAACTGGAGTACGGATTCCATTGTGAAACTTTCCGGACAGCAATGGATGTTCGCGACACCGATCCAATTACGAAACTCCCGCCGAGGGATCGTGCTCGGATCGAAGGGCGCTAACGCGACATTAACGCTATTACTTCAACCCTCGCAAGACGTAAAAGACTTGAATCAATGGTCGGAAATAAAGCTCCGTGATTGCGGGTGGATCATGTCCATTCAAAATATCGACATGGATCAGGACGGTGACATCGACATTGTTTTTAGCGACCGAAAAACCCGTACGCGAATCGTTGCCTGGCTCGAACAACCCAATAATGCCAACGCGAAAGGAATGTGGAAAGAACACGCTATCGGAGCGACGAAGACCGAGCCAATGTTTATTGATGCGACGCCTAATCGGATTTTGGTTCCAACCAGACAGGCGAACTGGATCGATTTCCGCAGACAAAACCAAAACTCGTGGGAGCAAACAGTTTCCCCAACTCCTGACTCCGTACCCTTTGGGAAAGCCATTCGTACATTTGGCGAAAACAACCTCGTTCTTACCGCTAATACCGCGGCTGACCGTGAACACAAAAAACAACCCGGAATTTGGCTGCAAATCCCCGGCTCAGCATGGCAACCCATCGGTACGAAAATAGAATGCAAATTCGACCGTATAGAATTAGTCGATTTGGACGCGGACGGCGATCTCGACATCATCACCTGTGAAGAACGACAGCAACTCGGCGTCGTTTGGTACGAGAATCCGGGTATCAAATAGTTCATACCTTTCCACGTTGCGAATTCCCAGCACTCTAGCGATCCATTCTCGCTTTTAGTTGATTTTTTAAGTCAACAACTAAGCCCGGCTCCTTACCGGCGACATTGACTGTTTCCTGTTCGGGTGTTCTGTGATCATAGAGCTCAACAAATCCATCGTCATGCAAAATTAACCGATGGTTCTCAGTACGGATCGTTTTCGCTTTTCGAAAATAAGAAATAGCCGTATGTCCCATCTGTTTGGGATCTTGAAACATTGGAACGAGGGAAACGCCTTGAATGGTTTCGGGCGTGTTGAGTCCAGTCATGTCGCAGAGGGTCGGAAACAGGTCCACTGTCTCAACAATCGAATCTGTCACCAAAACACGATGTTCTTTCATTGGATTACAAATTATCAAAGGAGACCTTAATGACTCCTCGAACAACGAATGTTTACCCCAGATGGAATGTTCCCCAAGATGCCACCCGTGGTCCCCCCATAGGACAATAATCGTATTCTCTGCTGCTCCCGTTTTCGCCAACCGAGAAATAAGACGTCCGACCTGAGCATCCGCGTACGAGACGCACGCCGCATAATGTTTTCTTACGTCATTGGAAAAATCAAAATCATCGTTTGGATTTCTTTTCCACCGATTGTATTTCATGAACTCACCCGAGCGATGCCAAGTCGTCTTGCCGACCGGTTTTTGGGGATGCGGAATTGCTGGCAATGTCACCGAGTCATATTGACTAAGATACTTTTTAGGTGCTCCAAAAGGCAAATGAGGTCGTAATATTCCGACCGCCAGAAAAAATGGGGAATCTACATCGGCTGCCAACTGATCCATTTGGCGCAGCGCCTCATCTACTGAAACGCCATCTGGATAAATCTCATCTCCACCCTCTAACGCTTGAAACACATCCATCGATATACCCCCGGACTTGATCCGCGCGTCATTCCGAATTTCACCATTCGCAAGCCCGTGCATCCAACCCCGAGGATCCTGCCAACTACCAAACGGAAGCAAAATGCGGCTCCATGAATGAGGCATTTCCAAGACCGTCGGATCATTCCAGCGTTCACCTCCCATTCCACCCGGATGGTGTGAGACCTTCCCAACCGACACTGTGGTATAACCGTGTCTTCGGAACCACGCCGGCATACTAGGCGAAACCGTTTTCGAACCTTTTCTAACTTGATCGGCTCTCGTAAACAGCGCTGCATTATTCGCTTCACCGTATCTTCCGGTCAACAACGTATAACGGGACGCGCCGCAGGTTGGAGCTTGAACGTAGTGACGTCGGAAAACAGTCCCCTTGGAGGCTAACCGATCAATATTTGGAGAGCTAATATATTCAACGCCGAAACACCCAAGCTCAGGCCGGAGGTCATCAACGCAAATCAACAACACATTCGGAGGCCGCTGATCAGCAGTAGCTGGCTGAATCGCCACAAGCACAAACAGCGCCATAAGACAAAAAGTGAGCTTTGTTTTGGAACCCATTCAATAACCTGTAATTACCAATCTCTCTGAAGCAAACAACTAATCCAATTAGACTTTATCGTTAAGAGAGCAGGACTTCAAACAAATTTAAAATAGCGCGCAAGCCAGACAAACCACCACCAACGCAATAAACTTGTTGAAATCCAACGGTTACGGATCAACATTATGGTGAACAACATAAATCCGGATGACCGTACCACTCGTGCTCAATATTCCGCATCAGTAATGCACAGTCAAATTCGACCGAACCAACGGGAAATCGAGTCTCATCTTCGAAGTAGCTCGATTGAATTGAGTCAATGGCTAGGGATTCAACATGCCAATTCTTGCATTGCAATTCCAAGCCATCAAATCGACCTTCGGTTTTAGTATCTGAATAACCGAGCGAACCAAGTTCAAAAAATTCCGAAACCGAATGAAGAGAGTCAAAAACGGATGAAGAAGAAAGAGAATCCACAATTGAACCGGAGACGTGAACGTTTGCGTCACCGTCGTCACTCACCATGGTGACGGAATAATCATTTTCAGTCTCGTCGACTGTAAATTTAGCATGGTGATGTATGCCGGGAAAAATCCTGCCACCAGCAAGGGAGTTGAGTATCGAGCTAGTATCCCGCCGCGGGATATAGACGCCTTGTTTCGTCTCACCGTTTGAATCCCATTCAACCGCAATCCGATGGGCGGCGTTCTCTGAGCCAATTCCCCAATGAAACGGGAATATTTTGGGACGAACTCTCGCTAAGCGAATCAAACAAATTCCGCCAATGGCATAACCGCTTACGGTGAGGGGCCGAAACGGCGCCGGAAGTGCATCCGCCATGCAACTCGGATCAATCCGATAGTTCGCAAGAATCCGCCGATCAATGCTGCCTCTTATTGCAGGTAAACGCATCCCAATTCCAACCTAATGGCGATATAAATTATTGATTCGTATTCATAAACTTCGATGATTCGATGCAATGGGAACCCGGCGAATTTTTTCACCGCTAATCATTCTGAATCATTAGTATTCGAAGCAGTCAACTCCACTGCGACGGCCCATTCTAAATTAGTTTTAGGTCTCAAATCCATTACGCTTAAATAGTTTGTGTCATGTCCAAATGTACGAAGACCACCCTTCTCATCGAGTTGCCCAAATCGCAGCACCGTAAATGCTGGGGTCTCGTCGCGAATTCGAGTGAAATGAAACTCGATTTCAAAGGGGGAGATCGAACGGGGGAAGTACCCAATACCCGCAATTAGAAATGACACGGGATTGAGTTCCTGAACTTCTAAATGCAGAACACCGTCGCACCATATCTTTCGTTTGCGAGTAAATTCAATCTCGGAGAAGGGAAACCAGAATTCGAACATCAATAAAAATTCGGAATTACAAAGAATTGAATCGCGAGCATCAGATTTCGCGAATTGCCATCGCCACAACTCGGAGGCAATCTGGGCCTCAACGGCACGGTCATTTGGATTTGCGAAAAAAAACTCCTAGGCAAAAAATTGCAAGTTGGTCGAGAACTGAGTTACGTTTACGGAGAGTTGACAACGCGGATAATGATAACCGTCAACCTGGTTTGATTCAACGATTTTCTATTTTATTAATCAACTTTGATTTGAATTCAGGATCGTCATCAGTGATTCCAAATCCGTTGCTACCAACTCATATTCTGGTTTCCCTAGACTAGATTGTTCATGATTCCACCTGACGGCTGAAACTGAATCGATTTTTGAAAAATCGAGGCACAGGTAATCACCATGGGCAAATTCGGCAATTGGTATTACATAAGGATCAAGCCTGTCTGCAATCCATCGCCGATTACGGACAATATGCCATTCGGCAATTTCTATATTCTCTGCAAGGTAGTCGTTACAGAAATTTAGAAATCGCGAAACACGTAATCCATTGACGTAACACGCTAACGGGACGACGCCGTTTATTGTCGCAAAAAACGAAATTACAGAATCTGAGATATCGGGGACTGGTAAATTGAGCTCTTGTAAGTGATCCCAAACTTCGTCAAGAGTTTCCTCATCCAATTCACCCGCATGAGAAGAGATTTCAAATTTCATCCTTACCTACCAGTGGATCTGAATCACCGAAATAACCACGGTTGTAAACTATCACATAGCCTGGCTTCAAATTAAGTTTCCACAAATTTTACGGGCGTTGTAGATTTTGTATTACAACACCCTTGCGGTTCATTCCTCAAACATTAGGTGCACCCCCAATGTCGCTCATGATTCTTAACAAAGAGCAATGTGTTTAGCGATAAACGGTGCAATTAGGGTGCGCACTTTGAAATGCTTCGAACTGGCTTTCATTCACAGGTGTTTTGCGAATAAAAATACGTTCTAGATTTAATGCTGCCAAAGGAGACAAATCACTTACTTGCGTTCGAGACATGTAGATTATTTTGAGCTCTTTCAGTTCCGATAACGGCGAAAGGTCCCTTAACGCCGTGCCATCGACTCTCACGATTTCGAGTTTGGACAGATGTGCCAACGGCGAAAAATCGTCTAACTGAGCACCTTGAAGAGTCAGATGGGAAATCTTTTCCAAACCGGTCAATGGAGCTAGGTCATTTGTTTTTATAACAGCAAGGCTAAGAATGCAAAGATTCTTTAGCCCAGCCAGCGGAGAGAGATCGCTTACCGCTGGTTCAAAACCCAAAATCTCAAGCTCACTCAACGTTTTTAAACCAGCCAGAGGAGATAAGTCACTCACTCTTGTTCCGGAAATGTTTAAGCGTTCAAGATTAGTTAAACCTGCAAGTGGAGTAAGGTCGCTGACGCGCGTGTGATACAAGATAAGCCAATTAAGCTTTTTGAGTCCTGCAAGGGGACTAAGATCGTGCACCTCCGTCGATTTGCCAAGCGCAAGGAAGTCAAGATTCTCTAGCCCCGCCAAAGGAGTCAAGTCATTCACTTTTGTTTCCTGAAGTTCAAGATCGGTTAGGTTCCGTAGCGCAGCAAGAGGCCTAAGGTCTCGAACTGGCGAATGGCTTAAGACCAGTCGGTTAAGGCTTTTCAAATTGGCGAGAGGGGCAAGGTCATGCAACTTGCTGGCTTCACTAAGGTCAAGTTCTTGAAGATTCTCCAGACCAGCCAGTGGCGTTAGGTCGTATACCTCGGTTTGATGTAGCTTAAGGAGATGTATATTCTTGAGGTCGGCCAGAGGCGAAAGATCAAAAACTGCCGTATTTGAGAGATCAACCGAAACTACCCTTCTTCCGAACAACTGATCCTTAATTTGGTCCCACCAGCTAACCTCAATTCTCCTTTCAGGTTTATAGCCCCATGGAATACCAACGCTGCCTGTGAATTTGAATCCTACTGAGCCGGACATGCCCTCGACCCACGCAATCGTCTTCTTCTCATTTTGGCGTTGCTCCAATTCAAAAACCACCCAGCCAAAAACACCGGATACAACGGCGAGCAGCCCGAGCATAGTCCTCAGGCGGAGTTGAAATCGACGGGGTTTGCGTTGGGAATTTTGTTTTTCTTTCGAAGACATCTTTCTCCAGTGGACTTTAAAGATTCATACAGAATGAGTTGATAGTTAAAGATTTATATGGTGAACTCACCACCCCATCTTGTGGAAAGAAGGATCAGTTTGCAAATCGAGATATTGTGAGTACGAGGATCGCGTCTTATCCAATCAAGAGCCAACGCAACATTCCCGATGAAAAAGGTTTGCAAGCCAGTACTCTTTTTGGGACGATAGCGAACTCGAACCCGACGCAGCGACAATATTTAGTTGTATCGCGATGCAAACAAAAGCCTCGGATAAACTTAGTAATATATACCAAAACGAAACTCTATTTATGATCTTAAGAATAGCAATCACACTTCTTATCGTTTCGTCTACAGTAAGTTCGACGGCAGAGGAATTGAACATTCTTTTTATTGGAAATAGCTTCACCGCACGACACGACATCGCTGGACTCGTCGAGCAGATTCTTGAAGAAGGTGATCCGGAAACCGATGTGAACGTCCAGAGAGTTATCTACGGTGGACAAAATATGTTCAAGCACTCCACCTTTTATTTCAGCCAGAGTGTCATTGAGCAAAGCACTCTCACGCAAGATGCGATCCAGAATCGCATCGCTCAAATGAAAGAATTTCTCAAAAACGATAAACCACCAAAACCCGAGGAGTGGAACCGACACTGGGCCTCTCTGGGCAAAGCGAACATGCGCTTTTCCGATATCCATAAACATATCTCGAAGGCCATCAAAGTTCACGAAGCGCTCCTTCGAGACAATCCCAAGACCAAATGGGACTACGTCGTCCTGCAGAGCTGGCGAGATTTATCCGACCAGCCGAATCAGGCATACGAGCGTTACGCTACGAAGCTCGCAGAAATCGCAAAATCACAAGGCGCTGAAGTCATTCTCTACATGACTTCCCCGGAAACGCAGAACCAGAATCCTGTAACCGGACCGTATAACCCAGCCTCCGCCGAGCGGGATACGGCGGTGGGCTCGCGGATGGCGAAAACGTTGCAACCAAAAGCCGTGATACCCGTACCTCTGGCGATCAAAAACATTCAGACGGGCGACAGCGACAATCCGGGTACCGACCTGGTATTTCGCTACCACAACGACGGGCATCCGAATCAAACCTGTGCCTTTCTGGTCGCTAACCTTTTCTACGCCGCGATAACTGGCAAAAGTCCCGAGGGCCTTGCGTTCAACTCAGTCACCGAGAACAAGTTGAAATCGGGAAAGGATCCCGATGGTGGAGAACCGACTATGGTCTTCGAAAATGAAAAGAAAGCCTTCTTGCAGCGGATGGCCTACGAATCCGTACAGGAATTCAATCGCGATATCGAGAAAAAATAAGAGAGAAAAACAGACCTGAAAAAACCAAGCCGGATGAAGTTGCTAAAAGAGACTTTGAATTCATGTTAGC
>JAPOIJ010000318.1 GCA_029979005.1 Planctomycetota bacterium
AACCTCCATGGCGAGGCGAATGGTGACTCACTGGGGTATGAGCAAGAAACTCGGTCCGGTCAGCTATAAAATGAGCGACGAAGACCCGTTTTTGGGTGGGCAGATGCACAAAAGCCGACAATTCAGTGAGCATACGATGGAGGTGATTGATGAAGAGGTTCATCAGATTCTCGACAGCGCCGCAAAAGCCGCACTTGATTTACTGACAAAACATCGGGATGGTCTGCAAGCGGTTACGGACGGGCTGTTAGAGAGTGAAGAGCTTGACCGACATCAAATTGCTGATCTACTCGGACCTTCCGTCCACAAGGAAAAAGAAGCTGATCTTCCCGATCGCCCTCCAGTATTAAATAAAGAGAGCGAGCCAACCGCGGAAGTATCTGATTCCGAAACTGTGGAGCCAACGGATTCTAACGATGGCGAAACTGCTGAAACGGATGTCAACGATCCGGAAGCAGACACCCAAAAATCAGACTGACCCTTTCCACAGAAACGCAAGGCGAGCATTTTTAATTGCTTCAAAGCCGAGGCAGGCACTCTGTCTGTGAATAACGTCAGAAGTCTTTGATCAACGGTGTAAAATCGCCGAATTATCGACAGTTGGCTGGAGTTTAACGATCCTGTTCGTCTCAAGTTAAGGTTTTCCAATCGATGACCGGCGATAATGAAACTGAACCCAAACTCCATATCTGGATCGACGCCGACGCTTGCCCGCGCACTATCAAAGAAATTGTTTTCAAAACATCGAAACGATTGAAACTGAGAGTCACTTTGGTAGCCAATCAGGGAATGTATTCACCCAGTTCTGAATTAATCGAGGTCATTACGGTTCCTCATGGCGCGGACGTTGCCGACGACAAAATTGTTTCGCTGGTTCAGAACAACGACCTGGTAATTACCGGAGATATTCCACTGGCGGCTCGTGTAGTTGAAAAAGGAGCTATCGCAATTGGGACACGGGGTGAGCTATTTGACGCAGACTCTGTTCAAGGCCGGTTGGCGACTCGCAATCTCATGGAGCAATTTCGCTCCTCGGGCATGGAAACATCTGGACCCAAACCAATTAATTCCAAAGATACGCAGGCGTTTGCCAACCAGTTAGACCGGATCGTTACCCGAATCATCAAAGCGAGAAAGTAAGAGGGCGTGAGATTCTGACTCCGAATGAAACTCTCAACCAGATAAATACAGGGTATCATTTGACGCCGAAAAACAACCAGTCGGTTTGTTCCTCGCGAATCAATTCATTCATAACCGTGACTTTCTCAACGGTCACCGTTTCAAACACTTCCTGCATATTCGCCAGCAGCGGACTGCTTTCGTCGTAGGACCAAACGCCCAGCACTCCGCCTTGGGTCAGATGCGACTTCGCCCGCTCTAAACCTTGACAAGAATAAAAACCTTGACTCTGCTCACCTAAAACATCTTCAGGAGAATGATCGACATCGATCGCGATCAAATCAAATTCTTGAGCGCCAGGTCGAGAAAGACGCTCATAAATATCTCCCTCGGTAACACGCAATCGATCATCGGAATTTAATTGCTCGGCGAGTGGCACTAAACCGGCTTCCAGCCACCCAATTACCTGCGGTAGAAATTCGACCACCTCGACATGGTTGACAAGAATAGAATCCAAAGCAGACGCTGCGGTATAGCCTAAACCGAGTCCGCCAACTAAAACTCGCCGCTTTCTATCGGTTCCTTCCGACTGCACACGCTCCAGCCCAAGCTCCGAAAGTGCTTTTTCCGACGCGGTAAGTAAACTGCTCATGAGAAATTCATGATTCAAAGTCACCTCGGTGACCATGGTCCCCGGCTGCGACAAGATCTCTCTCCGGCGGAGACAGAGTAAACCTAACGGCGTATCGTCGTAGGCGAGTATTTCAAAGTTCAAAGCAGCACCCTAAAAACATTACTGCACCATACCAATGCTGGCGCATTTTGCTGGAAACCTAAATCGGGATCGAGACTCTCCTTGCTCAATCAAGACAAGCATAAACGATTTATTGGAACTTGCGGCATGGATTCACGCAATCCAATGGTTATGCCTCGATTTACAAATCCAACAATCTATCTC
>JAPOIJ010000281.1 GCA_029979005.1 Planctomycetota bacterium
CAAACCGATGGTGCTATTAACCATTCTCTGCGGCAATTCTTCTATGGAATTGAGAAGTCCTTCGACGCGTTGCTGCCGGACCCAGTCCACATTTAACTCATAACTACGGGTGCTTATCCTGGGATGAAAATCCGGAGCACCGCCGCGCCAGGCAATGAATTCCGGATCCTGATCCAACGCAATCAAAAGTTGACGCCGCGGATTATTCTCTATCGCAGCAATAGCCATCAATACCGGTCCAGAATCTCTCACAAAATCTAGGTCCAGTTCATAGATTCGCGGAATTCGACGCGAATAATTAGAAATACCCATTTCGGAATGGGTAAAGAAATCATCTAAATATTGGTGGTTTGTGTCGTAGGAAATTTCTCCCAATCGCGGAAGCAAGGGTGGATTCCGGCGGATTTGGGCTCCACTTTGTGTGACATCCCGACTTAAATTGAGAACATTCGAATTCACATTAACTTGTGAAATTGGGCCGCGGATTATCGGTGCCGCAGTTACAGAGTATTGATCTAAATCGTTAAGAGGAGTCGCTCCATGGCGATCAAAGGTTCCAGTCGTTGGCCACTCGGCCGGGTAGGCATTCCAGTGCGCCCAACGTGGATGCCGATTTCGCCAACCCACGTTTCTAGCGACCACTTCTGAACGAATTTTCCAGCTAGCGGCATATCCGAAAGCGACCAAAGCCGCAACGAACCCCATTAATAACGGAAGTGAAAGTGCCATCTCGACCGGGGCAAGTCCGCGTCTGTTCCGACGACGAGTTCGCGGACTTTTGGATTGAGAGGGGCGGATGTTTCCAATCAAATTTCCAAATCTAGTGGGTATTAAGTTGTTGAAATTCTTCAACATTGATCCCTCCCAAGCTTGGAACTGCAACCGGAATATTCTGCGGCGAACTCTGAATAATCTGCGGTATCGCTGGTGCTGTGGCGGGCACCAATTTGCTCACCCAGTTTTGATTCATCAAATTATGTGCGGTAGAAACCCGATGCCGAAACACTCCTTCTGGAAATGCAAACCGCGAGTCGTGATATAGGCGTCCACGAGGGATAAACAGCCGACTTTGAGCGTAAGCAATTTGAACACTCTGACTCGGATTCGAAAACAACCCAGGCATTCGCTCGTTCATCCGCTCCCAATAAGAAACACCAACAAACATGTAATCGGTCTCAATTTCATTTTGACGGGGCAAATCAGATATGCGAATCTGATACGGCACATTTGAATCTGGATATTCATCTTCAAGCAACTGACGAAGATAAGCTTTCGAAAAACCTCGCCACAAATTCGAATATTGGCTCATTTTCGCGTGCTCATCAAAATCTCGAAGCATGTGATTATTCAAGTAATTCAAGTAACGATTGGCGGCGTCCCTGCGCTCTCTTATACCTCTCGTGAAATAGTCTGGCTGGCGCTGGGTGATGTCATGGATTGGGTCGGCCACAGGCATTTGTGAAAACCCGGAGCTCCCAATTGCCTCAAACTCTTCTCCATTAGTTCGCCACATTCTGGCTCGCATAGCCTCGCCGCCACCTAAGCCTCGATTGGACGGACCAAGCCTCGATGCGATCTCATCAGCTGCTGTTACGGACAGTTGAGGCAACGCAATGACTAAAGCCCGCTGAAATTCAGGGATCATTTCGAAATCAAGAATTTCCTCCATGACCGGTAACAGACTCTCAGAAACCATCGCATTCTGCTCGGCGAAGGCTGTAATCAGGTCTCGTTCCAAAGGAGTTTTTGAGGGAATACCTTCTGCTAGATCGGAAAATTTTGTATGCGGTGCATCCGAAAATTCCGGGGCGATCTCATCCCACTTCGCGAGAATTTCCGGTGTCAAAGATTCTGAATTTCGATCCCTGCCTTCACGAAGATAGGCAGTTAAGGCAAAGATGTCGCACATCAAATGATTGGTAAAAGCCAGCGTATTCATTCCACGCGCGAGCACCGTAGAACCAGAAATGGTGGCGGCATCCGCAGCGTTTTGAATTTTAACCTTTCGATCGGCGTGGCGGCCAACGTTCATCAACATCCCCAACACCATAGTCAGGAAAATAAATGCGAATACCGTCACAACGCTTATCGATCCAGACTGATCGTGATGAATTCGCCGAAGCAAATGACGAAATTTCAAACGGTGCATCGCCCGATTCGAAGATTTAACAAAACCACGCTTAATCATTGAGAAGTCTCCTGCCAATAAGGAAGCTGTGGCTTTTGTCCCTCCAAGCCCATCGTTGCAAACGCCTTCAAAGGCCAAATAAATACCTCACCCGTCTGATCCCGTGACGGAACGGTACCATCAGCTGCAATCGATCCACCGGTCGGTGCAAAAAATCGAATCGGACCGGGCAGTAGTGGCAAGTTAAAAGTAACCAAGGCGGTCAATTCGTCCTGCCAACCTAATTCGTTGGGATAATACTCATCAAAATAAGGAGACACCCCATATGATTCTGGGTAGATAGGTTGTAGCGGCGGATCACGCCATTCAACTCTCTCATCTCGAATCCGGACAATTCGTGGTCGCGAACGATGCCAGAATGTTAACTGGACGTCGGTGTTAGGATAGGAATACGCAAGTTTGTTTCTAAGACGATCGGAGATTCTCGAATTAGTCAATGAATCGGGATCGAGCCCTGAGTAAACTTTTTCCATCGCGATGTGAGAACGGGTGCCGTATTGACCAAGCGTGTAACCAAGGTTCCGCGATGGGGCCAACGGCATACATGCCAGCGTCGCCGCCTGACGAATCTCTGAAAACTTCCCATCCAATGCCGGATTGATCAAATACTGCTGCCCTTCATCCGTAGAATTGATCAACGTGATGGAACTGATTCGATTGGTTGTTTCAAATAAGGGATCACGGTTGGCGGGAATCCAAACCGACGCTGACCGAACTGCAGCAAAGGCCGAGTAGTGTACAAGAATGTTCCCAAACATTATTTGGTTCACCTGCACAATGAGCATTAGAACCATTACAAAAAACGGCAACGTCAGTACGAAGCTCAAGCTTTGAACCGATCCTGATTCATTCGAATGAACGCGCCTGATTCGCGAAAAATCAAGCCTGGCACCACTAATTGCCACCAAGACCCGCGCAGCAAACACGGCTACCACCAAGCAAATGGCCCAAGGCAGACAGGATGTGAAGATCGCTTGATTCATTAATCCATTTCTCAAAAATGGTCTGGTGCAAGAAATATAAAAATGGCCTATCGATTTCCAAGGTTAAACAAAAACGCCAATCGCACTTCAATTCATTCGGATCAGTATTTTCAGGAAACGGTCAATTCGAAAAAACAAATTAGCTAAGGCAGCAACTCGACAGCTTTGAATTCCACAATCAATACCGCAGCCAATGCCGCCGGTGCCAAGTACAGTGGAATCTTCAGCTGCTTCTTTTCCTCATCTGACAAATCATCCCAAACGCCAACGCCCAGTCGACACATCAATTGCTGAACAACGCGTTTGAACAGTTTGATAATGCCAATTTTCCAAATCAGAATCACCAGCGCCATCGCACCGCCTATCACAAACGTCCATAACAGAGCTTCGATTCCAGGTTCCAACCCCAAAAACGCCCCCATCATGGCAAGTAATTTCACGTCACCCCCGCCGATCTG
>JAPOIJ010000234.1 GCA_029979005.1 Planctomycetota bacterium
AACATCATCATTGTTGAATTGATCTCGTTGAGTCACTTCGGTTTCAACCTGGTCATTTAGTTGGGGGGAAAAGTGCCATTTCATGCGAGAATCTATTGCTTTCTAGGTGACCAGTTGTGAAAAGAGGTGCCGGCTACTCAAAAATAATGTTTTGATCTGGATTAAAACATAAGTTTAGAGTCAATGCGTTGAAGAAGCGACTTTCGTATCAAAAAAAAACGGGAAGTAAAATCTTACTGATAACTTTAAGAGACGATACAGCATTGAAATCCGAGTTCCATTTAAGAACTAGAGCCGCCGTGATTCGTGGACTATCCAGATAATTGTCTTTTATATCAGACATCGATTAAGCTTCGACTTTAGCCGTGGATCAGATTTTCAAACTGTGGAAAAATCAGTTGTAAAATTGCCCAGGCTATTACATATCGGAAATCTTGATCAATTGAGTTGGATCAGCCGATTCCGACCTTAGATTTTCGATGACGAATCCCAATGCTCACCGGCTTGACGAGCAATAGGAGTCCGAAAATTAGAGGTAACATCCAAACAAAAAATACGGAGTTGTAATAAATTAGCTGAGGTGAGCTTTTGGCGTAGAGAATTTCGACTTCCTCTCCTGCCTTCGGTCGTGGAATGCTGAACCAAATGGAAGCTTCTTGCGAATTTCCATCTTCATCCTGATATCGAAAGCGAGACTCTCGAATCGAGGTTAAACCGCGACGTCGCGTACGTTTGCTCGGTTCACTGATACAGGTTGCAACCGCTTCTCCGCTATCCATAGTCACGGTGATGCTATTCTTGGCTGAGATTCCAAATAGCACCAAGATCACAATCGTGCTCAATATCGTTCTGGGATTCATTCAGTCACACTTTTTAATAGATAGGGTCAAGCTTCGACGAGGCTAAATATTAATGACTCATACTTACTATTTCTACCTTGCTTTGATAGGAGAGCATTCCCCAGCGGGGAACGAAGCTAGTTTGTGATTAAAATCGCAGTGGGAATCAGTGAATCTTCCGAGCGATAATTCAAGTGAGCGGTTGTGATATCGATCAGTCACGGCTGTTCGGGACAACATAAATCCGCATTCCGAAATGATCATCGAAAAAGCTACCGGAGACTCCGGCAATTGGATTACCGTCACTGGAAAGTGGTTCGTAGGTGCTTCCGCCTGCACAGCCAATCCACTTACTTTGGTAGTTATCTTGCGGATCAAGTTTTGATCCAGCGACGCGTTGAAACTCAACTTGTACTGCATTCATTGCCAGACCAGCCCGAATGAATATTTTACCAATGGCATAACCGGGGCGGGCGATAATTTGGGCGCGTGATGCGCCGCCTTTACGACCGTGCCGCAAACCTAAGTGGTACTGGTCACCAATCTGATAAATTGGTTGGACTGCCCGAATGGCTCCTCCCCAATTCGTTCCTTTGGTAAGTCGTAGACCGACTAACCATCCACCTTCGGGTGCGAGATCATCGTAGATCGTGTGTGCTTCGGATCCGCCGAGTTCGGATTTTATTAGGTCGTCTGGTTTCCACTTCAGAGTGGTTAAGTCTTCAGTTGATTTTTCTAATTTCCCGAGGTCCGGAAGTTTTTCATCTGAGATGATTCCACCTTGAAATAATTCTGGCGAGAATTCCAGTTCGGGGATCTCGAGAAATTCACCTTCCAGCGTCGGGTCGGCAAGCGGGGTGAAATCGAATTCGGCGGCAATTGGAGGGCGTACAGGAGTCAAACTTGATTTCAGAAAATAATAAGCTGCAATTGGAGCAAGCAGCATTAAAGAAAATAAACCCAAGCACCCAATAATCCCGCCAACGATCCAGGCCGTTTTTTTTGATTCTGTCGTGGACCGAGAGGAGACTGGTCGGGTTGCTTCTAATTCGTCGCGAAATGCATCGGCGAAATGATGCTCGTTTTTACTGAGCGTTGACCATTCCTCAACAGAAAGAGTTGTCTCTATCCGATATCTTTCGGGGTAAATTTCGAGGCGTTGGAGTTTGTTGGCCACCACCGTAGCAAATGCATCCCAGGTAACGATTAAAATCTTTCCAAATTTAGGTTGATGACTTTTCCCCCGGTCTAGAGCATCGCGGTTGAGTAGTTGTTGAACGGCAACAAAATCTGTTTTCGGTAGCAATGTTGTTACGCTGTCGGTCCATAAACAGATGGAGTGGAATTCAATCCCGCCGTCGTCCCGGGTGATTTCCATTGGGCGATAGACGCTTAGATGGACATCGATATCTTCGGCGGCGAATTTTTGATTCAGAAGTTGCCCCTGCATGTCACTTAGATAAGAGGCATCGTGGATGTGCAGCATCTTCATGGCTGCGTGGGCTGGGTGCGAGACCTCCGGTAACCAGGGTTTTAAATTTTGACCATCGATAAGGAACGGAAGAGCACTGATGGGGGAGGGGCACTCGCGGAACTCTTGAAGATTGAGTTCGGCGACTAAACGCAGACTGTCGATGTTCGCGGAGTCGACAATCCAGATGATATTTTCATGGGGAACAAAAATGACGTGTTGCCCTTGGACCGGTAGGCGCTTGACTCGTTCCGGGAATAGCAATGCGGCAGCATGATTTGAATTAAGATTGCCTGCGGGACACCAGAAATGCCCATCTACCGGTTCGAAGTGCAGCCCACTGGCAAAATTTGGTTCCAATTCGAGCAAGTTGTGTTTTGCCGTTGTCAGCGCTTCCGCAAAACTCATTTCTAATTGAACGAGATCATCTCGGGTCAGTTGTCGGAAGCTGTTGGGAAACTGTTCGGCAATACTAACTGCGAGATGCCCGGCAAAAATTTGATAGGTGAGCTGGTTTTCGATTTCGGCCGCTTGATCAGGCGTCTCGATTGAAAGCTGGAGTTTTGTCGCTTCGTGAGAAAACCGAGAGCGGACGAGTGGGATGAGTCGTTGTGTATTGGCTACTTTACCGGAGAGAGCCTGCTGCTTGGTTGAGAACCAAAGGTCTACAAATTGATTAAGAATGAGAGTTTTTTGTTGCTCATCATCTGCCTGTTGATAGCGATTGAACCAGGATTCTAAGAATTGCAGACTTTGAATGTCGACTTGTTCGTTTTCAACTTCGGCCCATTCGACTTTGAGTGAAAAGTTTTGATCGTCAAAGGCCAGCATTGCCGTTTCACCTGCGGCCAAAATTCGATCCATTAATAGATCGGCAAATTGGTCTCGAGAGGGAAACTGGGGCAGCATCGATGCTCCTTATATTTTCTAGAGTGGACGGGGTTAACCTGGGCTTGGTTATGAACTAGTCATTGGGTGATTTAGATTTCTTGTTTGCTTGGAATGCTCTGGCGGAAAACGGCGCCGAGCGGTCCTTGAGAAATTTCATTTCCGGATAGCTAACGAGAAAATGATTTTCGTCAATCAGATTAAACACGTAATGGGTCGCATCTGCTGGCAGGGTCGCAGTAACCTTTCCGGTACTCGTGATTGACGCCGGCAGTCGATACCACTCCTCGTATTTCTGGCCTCCGTTATTTGTGTAAATCAGGTTGGCCGAAACAACTTTAGACCCGGATTCTTTGAAGGTTGCCCAAACTTTCTGTCCCTCCATGCCGTGATTTAGAGGGACGCAAACCTTGTTCTTTTTGGGCAATGCGGCGGGCGATTTAGGATACAAAAAAGGAGGACTTGCCTCCATCTCATCCAGGTGAGATTGGAGCAGTTCATTCAACTCACGAGTTAAAGCAGGTTTCGATTTAGATAGGTCCTTTGCTTCCTCAATGTCGACTCGATTTCCTGAATCGTCATAGAGTTGATAAAGATTTAAGTAATCCCGGTTAGGAATCATGTAGTCGACCAAATTGCGAATCAATTTATAATTTCCGCGGCGAATCGTTGACTGCATTGCGACTGAATTGGGGAAATGCCAAACCATCGTGTCTCTTGGTTTGCCATTGGAGTGGCGAATTAAATTGCGAGTCCTTTTGTCTGTCTCAAGAAAGGGAGTTAAATCCAATCCATCGAGTTGCTGGTTTTTTGGTTGGGGAGTGCCAGTCCAATTCAGAATGGTGGGATAAAAGTCGAGGCCGCTGGCCATTGCATCCGGGCTGATTCCCGGTTGAATCCCCGGACCAAAGATGATTAACGGAACGCGAACGCCACCCTCTTTTGCATTGATTTTTCCTTTATCAAGCGGAGCGTTGTCGGTAATGATTTCGTTAGGTACCTTTTCCATTCCTCCGTTGTCTGAGGTGAAAATGATGTACGTGTTGTCGATTAACTTATGTCCAGGCCATCGGGGGTCATCGGTGTTTTTCAAGTAATTAATCAATCTGCCAACGTAGTAGTCGAGTGATTCAACCATCGCTCCGTAGTAGGGGTTTTTTTGCCCTTCCAGATTCCAGCCTTCGGCTTTCTCCGGAAATGGGATTCCCATTCTCTTGCAATATTTTTCCAGTAGAGATTTACTGCGGCTATGAATTGGTGTGTGAACCAACCAAGTCGCGTAGTAGAGGAAGAACGGCTCTGACTTGTTATTCTTCAAGAAATTGAGGGCGTCGACCGTATTTTGGTCGCGTGGAAAACCGTTGGCGTCAAGTCGGAATCGGCTGGCTTTTTCAGGAGTTGAGAATTCAGATAGTCGATCCGGACGCATCGGTTCGGAGACGCCACGATTCATGTAAGAGACGTCGAACCCCTGATCTTTGGGTTGTGGAAAAGCATTGTGGTTGATCGCGCAATGCCATTTGCCAACACAGCCCGTTTTGTAACCATTCGCTTGAAGTGCTTCGGCGATGGTAATCTCATTTAGTTTCATGCGGCCGCTATACCACGGTTCGATGGCGATACTGTTTTTTGCATAGGGTGCTGGTGGATGTCCACCAACAACGTGAGTTTTTTGAGAGCGAGCAGGGTGCTTGCCTGTAAGAATTGCAATACGCGAAGGAGAGCAGGTGGGAGCAGGGGAGTATCCCTGAAAAAATTGTACGCCCTGAGTAGCCAATCGGTTGATGTTGGGCGTGTCGAAAGGGCAGGGTTCGTCAATGTCGTAGCACCCTACGTCCTGCCAGCCAAGGTCGTCCGTCAGGATCAAGACGACATTGGGTTTGACGGGACGTTCAATTGCTTCGGCATGTTCGATAATGCAGTTGGACAGCGCCAGTAATGCCAGGAGTGGTGTAAATACCATTGAGGATTCGGAACGCAATTTCATAGTTGGAATCTCGGTGTGATTGTAAGAGTAGATCAAGTCTATCGTTTTTTTCGCGGGGACGCATGATTGGTTTCCCCGATATTGTTTTTTAGAATGCAATTAAGATTCATGCAGGTCTTTGCCAGGTTTTAAAATCATGCATTGTTGTCTTTCGTGCTGAACGTCCGCCTGGCGTTTAGACCTCAGTTGGTTGCTACAGAGCAAGCCTAGCACCAAAATGCGAGCGGCAATAATCCCGAGGAATGTTATGAAGGCAAATCAAACCAACTTGTATCAGCATGTTGAGTTTTTAACGCAATTACGTCCATTTCGAAATTACTTGAATTTGGATTCGTTGGAGA
>JAPOIJ010000052.1 GCA_029979005.1 Planctomycetota bacterium
GCATCTTTTTTACCCGTCTCTTTTTCATCGATTAATTTATCGAACTTTTTTTCGAGTGCTTCGACTTTACCATCGACGTCTTTCAATCCTCTTGCGATTCGTTCCTTGCGCTTCTCCTCCATCTGTTTCTTCAATTCCTTAATCGCAATCTCCACTTGCTTGGAATTAGTTCGCTCGGACTCCGATGCCCCTGCTTTCTTTTCTGCATTTGGAATCATCAAAATCCCAAACAACAGCAAGACAGGAATAATTGGCAAGAATGCGCGAACCGAAGGTTGATAACGAAACTCGTCGCGGACATCGATGGTGTCTGCCTGATCCGCCGCATCGTTTAGCAAAGCCTGCCCAACACTTGTTTCAGCGATTTCATCTTCCAGCGTTAACGCACTCGAAAGTCGCTCTTTCAAACCAAATCGCCGATCCACTTCGATCGCTGCACTTAGTTGTGACGCCGTTCTTCGCCACGTTAATACGAAGGGAATCAAAACCCCTAACAAAGCACCTCCAGCAATCCAGGAATAAACCCAGTTTTGATAGTCAGTTTCTGTTTGAAGGAAACTCAAATACCAGATTTTTGGAACCGCCAAGCCAATTGCCGCCAAAAGAAGGCAAGAAAACACCGACCAGGTGAATACGTTGAAAAAATAGCCGATTACAATGCGACGACGTGCTTGGGCTACTTTCTTAATAATCTTGTTCACAATTGGCTCCGTCTAACAATCTCCCGCTTCACACAATGCCCAAGGCAAGAAGATAAAACGGGATTAAATTTTTCAGCGTTTGCAGTCCCTGCGGCAGTCTTTACCCCAACGACCGGTGCTTTAGTTTCATTATATGTGGCATTTTCAGGACAAGGCTATTGGCAATCCCGCGATCCAACCGAAAAAAGCAACATATAATCTTATTTTTACGTTAGCATCCCTACTTTAACTCGGTAAAAAAACAGGGGACGCTTCACCAACTCATCGAAGATTTTATTCGATATTCAGGACTCCTTGGCAGGCCAATTGCTGTCAACCGGTTCATGAGGCAGGTAAATGGGCGAAAAAAAAAATATCGACACGAAAACGGCAGGCTCCGCAACAGACCTACCTTCGCCCAATTCGTCACCCAACGCCGATCTTGTAATCTATGACGGCGACTGCAACTTCTGTTCATCCCAAGTTATGAATCTGTCCCGTTTGGATGGCAAGAATCGACTTGCGTTCATCTCCCTCCACGACCCATTTGTAACCGAGCATTTCACGGACCTTACTCATCAGCAACTGATGCAGCAAATGTACCTGATCCCCAATCGAGACGGGAAATATTCTGATCGCCGTCTCGGAGGCGCCGCCGCAGTCAAGTACCTAACCATTCGGCTGCCAAAGCTTTGGCTCCTGGCACCCTTCTTCCACATTCCGTTCACAGGCGGCGTCCAGCGATGGGTTTACCAACAAATTGCGAAACGCCGCTACAAGATTGCAGGCAAGAAGAATAAGCCTTGCGATGACCAGGGAACCTGCGACTTACATTTTCGCGACTGAGAATCTCGTCGCCAACAGCTGCCCCAAAGTATCCAATCAAGTTGACGAACGAAAACTGGATTGGTCAAAGCGACAACATCGGCAGTAATGCCCACAGCAATGCTGCCAGTAAAAACCCAATAACCGAAACGACAGTTGAGATGACCGTCCAAGTCTGAAAGGTTTGCTTTTCGGTCATCATCATGTAGCGACTCACCAGCCAGAACCCACTGTCATTGACATGCGAAACGGCAGACGCTCCTGCCGCAATCGCCACGACGATCAACGCCAATTGAGCTTGAGACAAGCCTTCAACCATTGCGGTCATTAGCCCGGCCGCCGTCACCATGGCCACCGTTGCGGAGCCTTGCGCGACGCGAACAAATAACGCGAACAGATAAGCCAGCAACAAGACCGAGATTCCCCAACCCTGACAGACGTCTCGCAGCGCATCGCTCACGCCACTGGCTCCCATAACACCTTTAAAAACTCCGCCAGCTCCCGTGATCAAAATGATGATGCCCGCCGGTCCTAACGCCTTGGTCGTGACTTCCATCAATTCGTTTTTGTCGTAACCACGAAGATATCCAAAGAAAATCAGTGCCATCCCGGTCGCGATCAAAAGAGCGATGATTGGATGGCCGACAAAATAAAGAAACTTCATGCCAAATGGAGCTGCACTAACTGCATTCGAAACCGCCGCAGCATACTCACTACGGCTGAGCCCTGTATCGACATCGTAAACAAGATACTCTTTGACAATGGTCCCGACCAGAATCAAGAGAATTGGAAACCCGATCATCATTAACACAGAAAGAAAACTTGGCAAAGCTTCCTCGCTTTCATCCGGGCCTTCATCAAATTCAGCGGGTGGCGCGATGTATAACTTCTCAGACATTCGCTTGGGAAGCCAAACTCCGCAGACAATCGCAGTGGGTAAACCGACAATACTGCCAAACAGAATCACCCAACCGAGCCCCACTCCTAACTCGTAGGCAACCCAGACCGGACCCGGCGTCGGAGGCACAAAGGCATGGGTTACCATGAGCCCAGCCAACAAAGGCAGACCAAACGCTAATACTGACTTACCGGTTTTCTTGGAAAGGGCATACAAAATCGGTGCCAAAATCACCAAAGCAACATCCAAAAAAACGGGGATCGAAATTATGAACCCAGTTAAGACCATCGCCCAGGAAGCACGCTTTTCGCCGAATAGTTTTAATAATGATTTAGCCAAACTCTGTGCGCCACCAGAGTGTTCTAGCAATGCCCCAAAGATTGCCCCGAGCCCGATAATCGTTGCAATAAAACCAAGGCTAGAGCCCATTCCGTTTTGAATTTCGTCGCCAATTTTGGCAAGCTCTAAATCTCCAACGCCTCCGGTCAATTCCTGAGATGATCCGACGGCCACAAACAAACTTGCCAAAATCAGCGCAAGAAATGCCTGCACTCTCAATTTCAAAATCAAAAACAAAAGTAAAGCTACAGCCGCAACCAACAAACTCAGCAAATAAGTCAGAGAAAGCGACTCCTCCCCTCCGACCACACCCAGTAAACCGCTCCGTTGCCCAATCAAAAAAAACAAATCGAATTGGTTGTGGAGCGCTGGCATGAGAGTTTCACCTAACAGGGGAGGGTTGGTTCATGTGACGAGTTGGCTTAAATTACTTTTACTATGATAAAGATCTATCGCGACCACGACGACTATGTTCTGGAAAATTTAGAGCGGATTATTCGCGTTCAAGAATTCTCGCTGGATGCCCTCTTTCAGGCAAACTCACCGGCTGACTATCTTACGCCATTCTTTGAATCAGCTCATTCTGAGGTTATCCATCAATCCCCAAGCGAAAAGCATCCCTGGCAGGCTCCCGTTGAAAACCAGGAAATATGGGCAGCCGGTGTGACTTACATGCGGAGTAAATCAGCCCGGATGGAAGAAAGCGAACAATCTGGCGGCGACCATTTTTACGATTTGGTTTACGAAGCAAAACGACCGGAATTATTCTTCAAATCCACTGGCTCCCGAGCGAGAGGGCATCTGGCACCGGTCCGAATTCGCAAAGATTCTGCCTGGAATGTCCCGGAACCCGAACTGACATTGGCCCTCAATTCAGCAGGGAATATTTTTGGTTACACGATTGGCAACGACATGAGCTCACGGTCGATCGAAGGGGAAAACCCGCTCTACCTTCCTCAGGCAAAAATTTATCGAGGCTCATGTGCCATAGGTCCCTGTTTGGTTGTCGGAGATGTCGTGTCTCCGAACTCAAAAATTTCCATCTCGATATCCCGACTCTCCCAAATTGTTTTTCAAGGCGATACATCCGTCTCTCAATTAAAAAGGAGCTTTCATGAGTTAGCTGATTATCTATTCCAAGAAAATGAATTTCCGTGTGGGGCGTATTTAATGACCGGAACTGGAATCGTCCCGGATGCTGGATTCACTCTACAATCCGGCGATCAAATTCAAATTCAAATCGAGGGACTCGGTATTCTTGAGAACGAGGTCGAATAGTTTCCCTCACAGCCATGATGTTGAAACATAAAGACAGATTGTTCGCAAATTTAGTTACATCAAAACCAGCAATCCTCGGAACGAAGCTCACTGCAGGCATGCCGAGCTAATCTCTATCATGTATCCTGAGAACTAGGATATTTTTCCGCATACAGTTGCTAGTGGTAATCCATGCTTGAATCCGAAAACGAAAATATATACGACCTCCGCACCACTGCTCCCGGCCCGCGTGGTGAACTTCCTTTTGCGGGCGAACAATTAAAGACGTCGCCTAGCGGCGATATCTTTGGGTGGACTCAAAACGCTGGAATGGGTTGGGATCCGCAAGACATGCGGCGGCCCAATTTCCTAGTCCTTTCAACGCAGGGAGGAATTCGGCGCAATGACGGCTCTCCTATCGCCCTTGGATACCATACTGGCCATTGGGAAGTAGGATTGTTAATGGAAAAAGCAGCGATGGCAATTGCAGCGTCGGGGGGGATTCCATTTGCTGGTTTTTGCAGTGACCCCTGTGATGGCCGAACGCAAGGTACTCTCGGCATGTTTGACTCGCTCGCTTACCGCAATGACGCTGCAATTATTTTTCGTCGACTCACGCGTTCGCTGCCAACCGCAAAAGGTGTAGTAGGCGTTGCAACGTGCGACAAAGGGCTTCCAGCAATGATGATGGCAATGGCTGGCCTTCGACACCTTCCGTCTGTTCTTGTACCCGGAGGTGTAACGCTGCTGACCCGAAACGGGGAAGACTTAGGAAAAATTCAATCGATTGGTCCTCGCTACGCACACGGTGAAATCAGTCTCAAAGAAGCGGCGGAACTCGGCTGCAAAGCCTGTGGTACGCCTGGAGGGGGATGTCAATTTCTGGGGACCGCTGCCACTGCTCAAGTCGTCGGGGAGGCCCTCGGCTTGTCGCTTCCACATTCCGCCCTGAGTCCATCGGGATCAGAAATATGGCTCGACTTGGCCTACAGGAGCGGTGCCACTCTCGCTCAACTTCATCACTCTCAGATAAACACCCGTGATATTCTTACCGATGAATCGATTGAAAATGCCATGATTACACATGCGGCATTTGGAGGATCTACCAATCTAGTTTTGCATATCCCCGCGATCGCACATGCCGCCAAATTAAAAAGACCCAACGTATCCGACTGGCAGCGCATAAATTCACTGGTTCCACGATTGGTTGATTCACTCCCAAACGGCCCTGTCGGATATGCAACCGTACAGGTCTTCCTTGCTGGAGGAGTTCCCGAAGTGATGCTCCGCCTTCGCGACCTTGGACTTCTGAACTTAAACGTGCTTACCGTTTCTGGAAAAACACTCGGTGACAACCTTGATTGGTGGGAACGCTCGGAGCGAAGACAACGACTCAAGGAAAAACTCGTCGAACTCGATGCGATCGACCCGAACAACGTTATTCGAAAACCGGAGCAAGGATTCTCCAGCACCGTTACGTTTCCAATGGGAAATCTCGCGACAGAAGGTTCAATCGTCAAGAGTACGGCCATCTCTGCCGACGTGATTGATGACGACGGCGTTTATCGCCACAGTGGACCCGCACGGGTTTTTTGCAGTGAAGCCGACGCGATTGCCGCAGTGAAATCCCAGGGAGATGACCGAATCCAGGAGGGGGATGTCATGGTCTTGATTGGAATTGGTGCTTTGGGTGCCGGAATGCCAGAAACCGCTCAAATCACATTTGCACTCAAATATTTGCCCTATGGAAAACATGTCGCCTTGCTTACAGACGGGCGATTTTCTGGGGTTTCAACTGGCGCCTGTGTCGGCCACATCAGCCCCGAAGCACTTGCGGGAGGCCGGATCGGCAAAATCCAGGAAGGTGATCATATCACCATCGAAATCGATACCAATAATCTATCGGGAACAATCGACTTTGACGGAGAGCTCAGCCAGCTCGACGCCAGAGAACTTAACCCCCAACTAAAACAACACGCCAAACTACCCGACGACACCAAATTATGGGCGGCACTTCAACATGTCAGCGGAGGCACGTGGGGAGGATGCGTCTATGATGTCGAAGCAATCACAAAAAAACTGATGGACTGAACCGATCGGTCACAGTCTCTCCACCCCAGAACTGCCTTTCCTCGATGCGCTTCTTTTATCAGTTCGCCTAAGGAGGATCATGGCCGCCGCGGTGAAACGGATGGCAACGACAAATCCGCATTGCTCCCTTCCATGCCCCGCGCAGAGCACCGTACTTGCGAACAGACTGAATAAAATAATTACTGCAAGTCGGAGTAAATCGGCAGTTTTTGCCAAGAAGCGGACTGATTCCAACTTGATACATCCGCACGCAGAATATCATTCCATCGGCAGGAAGCTGCAATAACTTACGGATTATATTTTTCATTCGCATGAACTCCGTCTTGGCCATTTCAAACGAGCAAGGAAATGGACAATCGATACTCTACTCAAAACCAGCGGAAAAAATCACGATTAGCCAATGACTCTCAGTAACTTAAGTTTAGCGACCTCGAATCCGCATGATCAAACGTTGGCAACCAGTCTCCTCAAAGTCGGCTCAAGCTCTTTTCAATTCTTTGGAGAAGTCGGGGAATCGACCGTTCGATTGCAGCATATTCACAACTCGCACCTCGCTTGGGTCGCACCACAAAATCAATCCCGGCGGGCAGGGAAGTCCGGTGCTGTCGGAAAGCTTCTCGAATGCGGCGTTTCCAACGATTGCGAACGACGGCGTTCCCTACCTTACGACTAACTGAAAGGCCTAAACGAGAGGTGGACAAACCATTTCTCACACCTTTGATGACTAGAACGCTGTCGGCAGCGAAAACATTGCCGCCGTATACACGGTCGAACTCCGCCTGACGGCGTAAGCGAACGGATTTTGGAAATCGATTATCTGTCACTTCGATCCCTTTCCGTTTCAAAGTTAAATTCAAGTGATTCGGGATACCTTAAACTACGACCGACACGCCCAGCATCACAACCAATCGTTCACGTCTAACCTGGCACTTTACCTGCGAACCTCGTCGATAGCTTGTGACTTAATCTAACGCCCGTCAGACGACGGCGAATTCGCCCGTTACCAAGTCAGTTCGGATCGAACAGCACATTGCTCCCAGGCCTCACTCAATTCAGACAATTTCTCAGTGTCCGATGTTGGAATCTCTTTGGGAATAGCGATCTGCAACGTTGCAATTAAATCTCCGGACTTACTCGGAGCCTTCACCCCCATCCCTTTCAACCGCAGTGATTTCCCACTTGAAGTTCCCGCAGGAACTTTAAGCGCGACAGTGCCATGAGGAGTGGGCAAATCAATTGTCGCCCCCTCTGCTGCTTCGCGTAAAGTAATAGGGATCGAAATTTGTAAATTCAGTCCCTTTCGAGCGTAATTTGGATGCGGTGCAATTTTCACAGTAATCAACAGATCACCGGCAGGACCTCCAGATGACTGTCCCTGCCCTCGAAGGCGAATTTTTTTACCGGACTCGATTCCAGCAGGAATTTTTACATCGATCTTATCGACTTTGCTTTTGGTTCTTTGCAAACTGACTTGGTGTTGCCCTCCAACAACAGAGGTCGCAAACGGGATAGTGATTTCTTTTTCAATATCACTACCGCGCCTCGGTGGAGCCTGCTGTCGACCACCCATCGGGCCTCCGCCACCTCCCATTTGGCGAAGAATATCCTCAAATCCACCACCGCCTCCGCCGCCTCCGAACATCTGACTCAAGTCAATTCCACCGGCCCCTCCACCAAATGGATTGCCACCTGCACCACCAAACGGATTGCCACCTCCCGCCTGGCCAAAGCTCGGACCCATGTCGTACATCTGGCGCTTCTTTTCATCGCTCAAAACATCGTACGCTTGCTGGACTTTCTGAAATTGCTGCTTGGCCTTCTCTCGATCCTTTTCTTCTTTGTCCGCATGCAGATCCGGATGGAACTTTCGAGCTAATTTCCGATAGGCCTTTTGAATCTCATCGGCGCTGGCATCCTTGGAAACGCCGAGTATTTTGTAATAGTCTTCATCCGCCATAAGGGGGGTGTCGCTTTCGTTTTTGCACAAATCCAGGATTCAAATTTCATTTTCGACGCGGTCTCGCATTCTACGATTTTGGTGTAGCGATGATCAACCGTGAAACGCTGCTTCTGACTCTGCAACCCAGCGTATTTCTGCCGTTTATTCCTACATTGGGGTAATTTTCCCGCCCCATACAAGCTCCGGTACTTTTTCAGATAGCGAAACTGGCGTTCGGGATCCCGCCGATGGCAAAACCACAAGGTTGTTTTTCGGCATCATGAAACAAAATTCCAACAACGTCGTTGCCATTTTGCAACATTTTGAGGGAACGCAAATCAAGGAAACCACGTCAAAAGCTTGGTTTCCGCGGGAAAAAATGGATTCTCCCAATAATCTTCGCCTTTTGGCATTAGGGCTGCATTAGGGGTTCGCAGAGAAACTAACACCTAAGGAAATATCATGGCCCAGGCAAAAGAACCCCAACAAGAGTTTGCTGACTCCCACGAAGATCTAATGGAGAAGCCCAACCGTCGTTCAGCCCCCCGACTTGGCGAGAATGCAATTGACGATCCTGTCCGAATGTATCTGATGCAGATGGGACGAATTCCACTCTTAACCAGAGACGAAGAGGTATCCGCGGCGGTCCAAATTGATAAAGCAAGGTTTGTCTTTCGCAATACGATGCTGGGGACAGACTTTATGCTCCGAGGAGCAATCGACCTCCTTCAGAAGGTTCACGACAAACGACTTCGCCTCGACCGCACCATCGAAGTATCGGTCACGAACAAAGCAGAAAAGAAGAGAATCCTTTTACGCTTAATTCCAAATCTAAAAACCTTAAAATTATTGATGGCTGAAAATCGTAAAGACTTTCACTTCGCCGTCAATCGCAACCAACCGATTGCAGAACGTCACCGAGCCTGGCGACGCCTCACCCGACGTCGCAATAAGTGTGTCGTCCTAGTGGAAGAGTTAAACCTTCGGTACAGTCGACTTGCACCACTGTTTGATCAGCTGGATGAGATTAACACGCGGATGCAAGGAATTAAGCGGCAACTCGCCGACATTGAATCGAGCGGTTTTGTGGGGGCCATGAGCGTTAATGAACTTCGCGCCGAGTTGCACTATCTGATGCAACAGACCTCCGAAACTCCAGCGACGCTCCAGCGTCGAGTTCTGAAGACAAAAAAGCTTCATCATCAACAAGATGCTGCCAAGCGTATTTTATCTGCCGGAAACCTCCGTCTGGTCGTCTCGATTGCAAAAAAATATCGCAATCGCGGGCTGAGCTTCCTGGATTTGATTCAGGAAGGAAATACAGGCTTGATGCGGGCGGTTGATAAATTTGAACATATTCGAGGCTATAAATTCTCGACCTATGCCACCTCGTGGATTCGTCAGGCAATCACCCGAGCGATCGCTGATCAAAGCCGTACCATCCGCGTACCAGTGCACATGATTGACACGATGAGTAAGGTCAGAAATGTGATGCGTGAACTCGTTCAAGAGCTTGGTCGTGAACCTTCACCCGAAGAAACGGCCGAACGGGCCAAACTGTCACTCGATGACACGCGGGTCATCATGAAAATGGCACGCACCCCACTCTCTCTTGACCAACCGGTAGGCGACCATGACGACAGTTATTTTGGCGAATTCCTAGAAGATCACCGTGACGACGACCCTCTGTACGAAACCAATCAAGCCGCGTTAAAGAGCAGAATTGAAGAGGCGATGGAGCACCTCAATTACCGCGAACGTGAAATCCTTCGACTTCGCTACGGCCTCGCCGACGGATACTCCTACACGCTCGAAGAAGTTGGAAAAATATTCTCCGTCACACGTGAACGAGTTCGACAAATTGAATCGAAAGCGGTTCGAAAACTACAACAACCTTACCGCAATCGCTCACTCTCCAGCTTCCTTGACGGCTACGAACCGACATTCGATGGTCCCGTCGTCGAAAGCTAAATAGCCCTGTGCTACCTGTTCCACTTCCGCGAATCTGAATTCTCAGATTCGCAAACTCCTGATGTTGTGTTTGTTTCTCTGAAAAACACCCGTCGTGTGTTCGGCGGGTGTTTTTTTATTTTCCACAAGATCTGCTACTTGGCTTGAAATTCTGACTCCGGAATGCCGAGTTGCTTCCCCAGTCGAGATAAAGTTCGATTCTGCCCGCTCTCACTGCTAAAATAGCGTCGCAAATAAGTCTGTTGAGAGATTAATTGTGTGGGCTCGCAAGCGAATTGACATTGGCTTCATGGATTTGATGTTTGCGTTCTGGCGTTGCATCAGCACTCCAGCGAGAAAAGTATCTGCGCCATCTCTCGCGTCGATGCCTGCGACCCAGAAATGCTTAGTGTGTCTTTCCGTGCGCAGTGGTTTCGACCTCCTTCTCTCCTCTCAGGATTGGCCGAAGGATTCTGAGATTATTTTCACAGGCTTAACGATTCCCGACATGCCTCGAATTGCCCGGCAACACGGATTCCGACCGGTGGGAGTTGACCTTGATATCTCCAAACTCGAACCAGCCATGGATGAGATCCAACGTCTTGTGACGCCTCAAACCAAAGCGATCGTTATTGCACATTTAATGGGCGGCAGGGTGCCAACCACTGAAATTGCCCGAATTGCAAAACAACAGAACCTTTTTCTCATTGAAGATTTTGCCCAGTCTTATCGAGGCCAACTATTTTCATCGGGTGACGCCTCGATGTTTAGTTTCGGGACCATCAAAACTAACACGGCACTTGGCGGCGCCATCATGTTCATCGCAGATCCAAAATTGCGTGAAAGGATGATCAACCGACACAATCAATGGCCCCAACAATCCACGATTCGCTATGCGAAACGAATACTTAAATATAGTTTGGTCAAATTAATTTCAACCCGGCTGTCAGCCAGTATCATTCGCCGAACCTGTTGGTTTTTGCCGAGTCAACACGATTCAATCGCCGCTGGGATGGCGAAGAGTTTTTCGGGTGGTGACTTTTTTAAAAAAATCCGCCATCGTCCCTCTACGCCGCTTTCCCGTACACTCGCTCTACGGATTTCAAATTTCCGCCCCCAGACCATTGATTGCCGCATCCGACGAGGAAAATTACTCCTGGAGACCATCAGAGAAAAGAATCCAAGAATCAAGATTCTCGGAGATGAGATCGAACAGGCTACTTTTTGGATATTCGGAATTCTCGTTCAAAATCCTCGTAAATTAACTGAGATTCTCTGGCAACACGGTTTTGATGCGACCCGACAATCAAGCCTTCAAGCCGTTCAATCGCTGGGGGATGAGAAACTGCCTCTGAGCGAAGTTCAAGCTCACCCCGTGCCTTCCGGCAAAACAACTCAACAAAACCAGACGGAATTACCCAACATCGATTTCATCCTGTCACACTTGGTTTTCTTGCCAGTAGATCTTCCCATCCCCGAATCCGAAATCGTCAGAATGGGCGAACTGGTCGCCCGACACGCGATTCCAACCTCACTCGTCCTGGACGAGTTCTCTCGCTAAAAGTTCGTATCGGCATTTCAACAACTGGTGCAAGCATTTCGACCACCCCGAAGATGCCCGAAATCATCAAAAACATTTTCGACCATTTTCATAATTGAGTATTTTGAATTTCCAAGTTAGGCTTATCACTTCAATTCTTAGGCGACTAAGTTTCGCTCGGCTTGGACTCAAAGCAGCATGTCGAAATCGTCAGTAAAATCAGTGCCCCGTAAAAAACGCAATTCCGTTACTCAAGCTGACTGGGTCAGCATGAAAGACGAGCAATTGCTCGACATGCGCCTGTGTGATTTGCAGCTTTCGATTGAAGATTCATTTCTTGCTGACATGCGTAATCAACTTTACGCCGAACTTAAAGAAAGAAACCTGCGACTCAAGCCACATTGCTGGCTAAGCGATGATTGGTTTTCGCCGGATGGAATCCCCGGAATTGCCATCCCTTTTTACCTCGCTCACCCTAGACTGATTCGACTCGAGCGAAGGAAGATGCTGGAAGTCGAAGGAGGCACGAAGACGTGGTGCATGAGAATTCTTCGCCATGAAACAGGCCATGCTTTTGACACCGCCTATCGGCTTCATCGAAAAAAGAAATACAAGCAAGTCTTCGGCAACTATTTCTCGCCATACCCCGAATCATACAAGCCCAAGCCTCGCAGTAAGAACTTCGTACTGCACCTTGAACCGTGGTATGCCCAAAGTCATCCTTCGGAAGACTTCGCTGAAACCTTTGCCGTGTGGCTAAAACGAGGCGCAGGATGGAAACGAAAATACAAAGGCTGGCAAGCGTTAAAGAAAGTTGAGCTTGTCGATGAGATGATGGAGCAAATTTCGGGAACGGCAGCAAAGGTAAAGTCACGCGCGAAAATTGAACCTATTCATCGAATCAAAAAAACTTTACGACAACACTACGCCGAAAGACAATCTGCCTATGCGGTCGGCGAACCAAGTGTTTTTGACGAAGATCTAAAAAAACTGTTTCCCCAAACCCCCAAAACTCGCTCAACTCAATCTGCCGCTGCATTTCTCAGAAAAAATCGGCAAGATTTATGTACCACCGTCGCGCAATGGACCGGCGAATACCGATACAATACCAATCAAGTCCTGAGGGAAATGATTGATCGCTGCCGGACTTTGAATCTACGTGTGTCAGAAAAACATAAATCGCAACTGCGACAAAATCTGATGATCGTACTCACCGTCCATACGATGAACAACCTCCACGGTGTTCATCGGGTCGCTTTGTAATCTTTTTGAATGCGGCTTTCGCTCCCTTGGCGATGGTGAATTTTGTTACCTGCCGCTGCTACCATCGGCATGTCCTCAATTCGTGAAGCGAAAGCGGCACCGTGCAAATGATAAACAATATTTTTTCTATATGGATTTATGAAAAAACTACGAGTGCTCGTGCTAATGCACGAAGCACTGATTCCTCCGGATAACCTCGTTGGCTATTCACCAGAGGAAATTCTTGAGTGGAAAACCGAATTCGACGTCGTAACCACGCTGCGGGAAATGGGACACGAAGTCCTCCCCCTGGGCGTCTATGACGATCTTGGGGATCTTCGTCGGGCAACCGAAGACTTTCGGCCACACATCTGGTTTAATTTATTAGAAGAATTCCATGGCGTTTGCGTCTACGACCACCACGTCGTCAGTTATCTCGAACTGATGAAACAGCAATACACCGGCTGTAATCCGCGTGGACTCTTATTAGCTCATGACAAACCACTCGCCAAGAAGATCCTCTCCTTTCATCAAATTCGCTCTCCGGGTTTCTTCGTTGTACCACGTGGAAAAAAAACAAAACTCCCGCAAGCACTCGATTATCCATTGTTAGTAAAATCCGCATCAGAGGATGCCTCAAATGGAATATCGAATGCCTCGATTGTCTACGATCTCGACCACCTCATCGAGCGAGTCAATTACATTCACTCATCGACCAATACGGACGCGCTAGTCGAAACCTTTATTGAGGGGCGGGAGCTATACGTCGGTATTATCGGCAACCGGCAACTTAAGGTCTATCCGACCTGGGAGATGATTTTTGAAAACGCGAAACCTGGCGACCCGCGCATCGCAACGTCAAGAGTGAAATGGGATGTTAAACATCAAGACAAACTTGGGATTAAGACCGAGCGCGCTCAGGGAATTCCGCGCAGCGTCGAAAATCGAATCAAAGACATTTGCATACGCACTTATAAAGCGCTCAGCTTAAGTGGCTATGCAAGAATCGATTTGAGGTTACGTGATGATGGTGAGATTTTCGTAATCGAAGCCAACCCCAATCCCAACCTTTCCTTTGGAGAGGACTTCGCAGAATCAGCGGAGAGCATTGGAGTCAGCTACGACCAACTGCTGAAAAAGATCATTTCATTGGGACTCGGTTATCATGCCGAGTGGCGAATGGTCTAGCCAAACCAAGGCTCAACCATCCATTCGCAAACAAACAGCCAACTTCATCTTTACTTTTCTTCAGCCGGTTCTTCGTCCTGCTTACTCGTCCCGTTTAACCACAAATCCAGCTGGCGACGCTGTTCTTTTGAAGGTCGGGAAACAAATCTTAACCGGTAACTTTTAGACTCCAATTGACCAATGGTAAGGTTTAACGTCATCAACTGACCACGCCGAGAGATTAAGATCTCAAGCTCATCTCCTACCTCATACTGCGACAACCGGGAATCAACACTACTCGTGATTCGAAAACCATTCACGGCAATCACTTCATCCTCAAGATTGATTCCAACTTCCGAAGCCGGTGAATCAGGCTTCACTGAAGTGACTTTTACGATTCCGTCCGCAGCGGAAGTGCGAAATCCAAGATAGGGTCTTCCTCGAGATTTCGACGATCCTGACTTTCCTCCCACTGCACCCGTCAGACGATCTTTGAGCCCGGTCAAACCGGCCAGCACCTTGCTACCCCCCTCTTTCTTGTCTACCTCTTTCTTGTCTACCTCTTTCTTGTCTACCTCTTTCTTATCCGTCTCTTTCTTATCCGTCTCTTTCGTGTCCGTCTCTTTCGTGTCGGTCTCTTCCTCGACCTGAGTTACCGGCTTTTTGTACGGGGCGACCACACCAATTGCCTCAATATCTGCGTAGTCTAATTCGTCGGTCGAATCGATCACGCTATTAAACCAATCGCTCAAATCTTGACCCGCAATTTCACTCGCAGCTGCTCGGAACTCTTCGGTTGTGTAACCCGTTGTCACGTAGTCCGCAAACAACCTCCGCATCAAATCATCCAGACTTTTTTCACCTTTCGTTAGCTTTCGAATTCTGGCATCCAGTAAAAAGGCCGCCACAGCACCTTTTGAGTAGTAACTAATCCGGGTGTTGGATGAATTTTCATCTGGTCGATAGTACTTAATCCACGCGTCGTATGAGGAATCTTTCAAGCTCTGCAATTTTCGCCCACCAGTTCGCTGAACGCCTTCTACATTTCCCGAAAGCCTTGAAAGAAACTCACTCCGAGAAAGCAAGCCTGCTCGGAATAACAAAAGATCTTCGTAGTAACTAGTAATCCCTTCCGCGATCCAAAGGCTGTCGGTGTAGACCTCATTTTCATAATCGTAGGTCACCAGCGATTTAGGTCTTAACCGCCGAATATTCCACGTGTGAAAAAATTCATGACTCGCGAGACTTAACCAACTCTTATATCTACCTCGATCGCGAAATGACCATCGACTGGTCATCAGAACTGAAGAGTTATCGTGTTCCAAACCACCGCCACTTTCAACAATCATGTTGATAAACATATAGCGGTCGTAGGGGACGACACCCCACATCTCCTGGTGAGCTTCCACAATTTTTTTCAAATCGGTAGCGGCTTTGGTACCGTCCCAATAACCAGACTCGCCAACATTCACTAATTGATGCTCAATCCCGGCTACGACAAAGGGGTAGACACTCACGTTCCCTGCGACAATCGGACTATCAACTAACTCATCAAAATTTTCAGCAACAAATCGATGCGGGTCGTCTCCAACTGATTTCAAACTCGTCGCACTCCGTGTCCAGTTCTTTGGTAATAACAATTGCACTTCGTGGGGTTTGTCCAAACGATCAGGTACTGTAATAAATGTTGGTGCACCGTTGATCATTGCATACTGATTACCAACCCAGTTCGTCCGAACCGACATCTCATTGCAATACAGGCGATAACTGACCTCGAATGATTCAATTCCCTTGGTTTGAACTAACCATCGATTCTTGCGAACCTTTTCGAATTCCAAGTCTCGCCCACCCGAAGTGACCGTCATAGAATCAATATTGCGAGCATACTCTCGAACCAAATAAGAACCGGGAGTCCAGACTGCCATCATCAATTCGGTCGTATCGGAATCAACCGGTACTTCAACCTTGATGGTCAGATAGTGATTTCTGGTGTCTTCCAGATCAACCTTATATCGAAGAGCAGGTTTTTCATCCTCCACCGCAGCAAAGATCTCAGCAGATCCGAGAAGCAACAGCGCCCATACAATGACATTCAGCATTTTCAATATTTTGGTTTCGGTTCTTAAGAGCTTCATTATGCAATCGCTAAAAAAATTCACTTACTTCAATTATTCGAGTCGTTTACTTCCAACTGAGACGGGCGAACTATCGGTACAATCCGCCCCTCAATCCTAACATGGAGAAACACAGGTTCTGGAATTTACACAAAATTTGTAGCCAGTAACGGTAAATCGAGACCTCAGTTATGCTAAATATGTGGGATGACACTCATATTGCCCGGATTCAGAACAGCGTGAGAAACTTCCCCTAGGTTTCAGAGATTTCCAGACCGCTTGATTTGCTTCCCGCTGTGTTTATCTAGTACTCGTTTTTCTGGCTTCCTATTACATTATCCAACGCGTTCCATGGGGGCTAGAAATTTTGCGAATCATCGATTTTTAGCTTGTGAGGTTCTCGCACCCTCGACACAATAGACCGGCACTGCCCAACTCTCCAACCACCATGTTTCGACCGGAGGCGTCCTATGGATGATTCTTCACGTTATCGCTCAATTCTACTCTTTGGCCCTCCAGGAGCAGGGAAAGGGACTCAGGGAAAAATTCTTGGATCGGTACCGGGTTTTTTTCATCTCTCCGTCGGCGATGTTTTTCGTTCCATTGACATTGGCTCCCCAACCGGACAACAAATCTACAAATACACATCCAATGGACAACTCGTCCCCGACGAGCTTACAGTCGAAATTTGGAAAAAAACGGTCGATGCATACGTCGCCCTCTCCACTTACAAACCTCGTGAAGACTTACTTGTTCTCGATGGCATCCCTCGAAACGTTGCCCAGACAGAACTAGTAAAAGATCACCTCGATATTCTTCAAGTGGTTAGCCTCAGTTGCGAATCCGAAGAAGACATGATTCTTAGAATGCGGCGGCGAGCCATCCGTGAGAATCGGGCTGACGATGCAAACGAAGATGTCATTCGAAGTCGATTTCGAATATTCCACAACGTTTCCAAGCCGGTACTCGAATGTTACTCCGATGACATCATCTCTACTGTCGAAGCCAATGGTTCGCCGGCGGAAGTCTTCCGGAAAATATTAACGGCCGTTATTCCTATCCAGAACAGACACTTCCAAGATCAATACAAATCCTAGAAAACAAATTCCACTTAAGCGGATTCGGTCGCCAGCGGTTGCCCAATCACTGATTTCCCCACCCATGGCTGAAGGCATTCAGGAACGTTGACGCTCCCATCTGCATTCTGATGATTTTCAAGAATTGAAATTAATGCACGACTCAATGCGAAAGCCGTCCCGTTGAGCGTATGAACAAAATGGGTGCCCTTCTTATCTTTAACTTTGTACCGAATGTTTAGCCTCCGCGATTGGTAATCGGTGCAATTTGAGGTACTGGTAACTTCCCCCCATTCGCCGCTTTCCCCGCGACCGGGCATCCACGCCTCAAGATCGTATTTACGATAGGCTGGTCCACCTAGATCGCCTGTTGCAGTATCGACAACCCGATAGGGGACACCGATCGCATCAAAAAGATCACACTCAATCTGCCGTAATTCCTCATGCATCGCGTCGCTTTGGTCCGGAAGCGCAAATACAAACATTTCAATTTTTGTAAATTGGTGAACCCGATATAGACCGCGTGAAGCACGACCAGCCGCCCCCGCTTCCGTGCGATAGCAGTGACTAATACCACAAAGGCGGATGGGAAGATCCGTCTCAGCGATCGTTTTACCGCTGTACAGGCCGCCCAAGGTAATTTCTGAGGTTCCAATCAAAGATAGATTCATATTTTCGATGCTGTAGATCTGGGTTTCTGGGCCACGGGGCATAAAGCCGATTCCTTCCAGCACTGAATCCTGTGCTAAGTCCGGAGTAATGGTTGGCGTAAACCCTCGCCGACTCAACTCAACCATCGCGAACTGCTGGAGTGCCAGGTCAAGCATCACCAAGTCGCCTTTGAGGAAATAAAATCCATTTCCGGTCGTTCGAGACCCGCCTTCGAAATCGATCCAGTCATGTTTTTCGCCAAGTTCAAGATGGTCGAGTGGAGTGAAATCAAATTCACGGCAGGAATGCTTCCCGCGAGCAAGTTCCAAATTTGATTTATCATCAACGCCCACCGGACAATCCGCGTGTGCCATATTCGGAACCTGCAACTGGATCTCTTTGATCTCACGATCGATAATATCATGCTCGGCTTGAGCTGAATCTTTCTGTTCTCGCAATGCACGAGCGCTCTCCTATAACGATTCACGCTCGTCACTATCCTTTGCTTGACCAATTTTTTTGGACTCCGCATTGGACTGAGTGTTCAAATCCTGGACGAGCTGCAGTTTCCCCCGCCTCTCTAATTCCAGCTCAACTAGCCGATCAACATCGACGCTTATATTCCGGTTAGCGCAGTTTTGCTTTACAGCTTCGACGTTTTCAACAATGTATTTTCGATCAAGCATGGCGTAAATTTAGATTCTGGTTGGTTAACTAGGAAACAGCAACAATTCAAGACAGTCCATTGAGTGTCACTAAAAAATCTCTTGGAGATCAAATCGCTTCTTCAACAACTTCATCCGACCGGGTCAATTTGCGATCTTGGCAACTTCATCCCAAAGACAACAACTCGACTTGATTCCTCGATGAAAATCCTCAAGAGAAAACTTTTCATTAGGGCTATGGAGATTATCGTCATCCTGTCCCCAGCCCAACAGAAGGGTATCAATTCCCAGCATTTCTGTGAATGCGTTTACGACAGGAATACTGCCCCCCGAGCGCACAAATACTGGCCGAACGCCAAAGCCTTGCTCAATCGCATCCGCCGCGGCCTCCATGAATGGGCTGTCGAGCGAAAGCACGAAACCTGGCGCTCCGTGCAGGGCAATGAATTCCATTTCAATTGAATCAGGGCAGAGCCCCTCCAACATCTTCCTCATTCCTTCTTGAATGACTTCCGGATTCTGATTGGGCACCAATCGGCAACTAAACTTCGCACCGGCTTTGGCCGGTAACACCGTCTTGGCTCCCTCTCCCTGATATCCACTCCACAGTCCGTTGATGTCAAATGTCGGCCGCGCCCAACGTCGCTCAAGCGTCGTGTATCCCGCTTCCCCGGCGAGCGCGTTTAATCCTAACTCATCTTGATATTCTTGATCCGAAAAACCAAGCTGCGAAAATTGTTCACGCTCACGGTCACTTAATTCCTCTACATCATCATAAAATCCAGGAATTTGCACTCTTCCATTTTCATCAATTAACGCTGCCATCATTTTGCATAAGACATTGGCGGGATTAGCAACGGTTCCACCGAATCCCCCGGAATGCAAATCTCGGTTTGGCCCGGTCAAATTGACTTGATAATAAGTGATCCCTTTGAGTCCGTAAGTGATCGCCGGCTGACCCGGCCCATACTGAGAGCAGTCACTTATCACAGCGATGTCTGCGCTAATTTTCTCTTTGACTGGTAACTCGGCGTCATATTCGCCGTTTAGGAATGCCTTAAGACCGGCACCGCCGGATTCCTCTTCACCCTCGATTAAGAACTTTACCTGGATCGGCAAGGCTCCTTTGGTTTTTAGGTATGCTTCCACACCAAAGACATGCGTAATCATCTGGCCTTTGTCGTCCGTGGCCCCCCTCGCAAAAACTTTCCCATCCCGTACCGTTGGCTCAAACGGCGGGGTGTCCCAAAGTTCCAAGGGATCTGGTGGCTGGACATCATAGTGGCCGTAGACCAAAACCGTTGGCGCTCCTTCAATCTTGGGGGACTCGGCGTAAATCAAGGGATGTCCGCAGGTTTCAATGGTCTCTGTCTTTAACCCCATGTCGATAAATTTTTGGGCTAACCACTCCGCAGTCTTACGAGTATCGTCATCGTAAGCGCTATCGGTGCCAATGCTTGGCATCCGCAACCACTCAAATAAATCGGACTCAAACCGGTCATGGTTCTCATTTAAGTAGCTATCGAATTCGGACATAACAGACTCTCTGAACTGGATTAATTGTGGCAACCAATCTCTAGTTGCGGTTTTTAAAATTTAGCGCCGACGTGACTGCTGACTCCGCAGTAACGCTAGCTCGATGAGGCAGATTTGCAAACAGGCTAATTTCGAAACATACTCAAATTCCAAAGCGAAATCGCTGTCATTGGCTCCAATATAGCCCTGACCTGCGATGGCGACCACGGACCCTCACCACAACTCACCTCCGGAGTTTCCGATGTGTCAGCAAAAAGGCAAGAAATGCTGCCAGTTTCTGCAATCCGCAAAAAAATTTACTTGAATCCCAAGCATATTTCAGTCAAAGTAGGCGAAATTCGAAGTGGAACGGTGTCCAGGAATTTAGAGAAACGATAATGTCCGACAAGGATTCAGCAGTGCTGACCGCCGAACCGGTGGTAAAACCAAAAAACAAAAAAGCTCAACGTCCGAAACGTCAACCCAGATATCACGTAATTCTCTGGGACGACGATGATCATTCCTACGAGTACGTAATCTTGATGATGCGACAAATCTTCGGACATTCGATTGACCGGGGATTCAAAATTGCTAACGCCGTCGATTCGGAGGGCAGAAGTGTTTGCCTGACCACCACGCGGGAACATGCCGAACTCAAAGTTGAGCAAATCCATTCATTCGGAAAAGACTTCCTGATTCCACGCTGCAAAGGGTCGATGTCAGCCACCATCGAAGCCGAATCGAGTGATTAACTAACCCTTGCTTAACCCCGGTGACCGACCTTATTCACCTTCTTCAAAGTCGTAATTTCGCGTTGCAGAAGTACCGCAATAGTGTCCAATAGGCGTTCTTGAGAATCTGAATCCAAATAGAGACATGGTGTGGGCGCGAAACTAAAAACAGTGACTCTCGGTTGCAAAGTCAACCAGTATGAGACCCAACTGGTACGAGAAGGCCTGCTCGGTGCCGGTTTTTCGGATGCGGAATCAGACCAACCTGCCGATCTTTGCATCATCAACACCTGCACGATTACTGGCGAAGGCGATTCCAAGAGCCGTCAAATTATCCGCCGGATGAACCGTAACAATCCCGACGCAAGAATCGTAGTCATGGGATGTTATGCGACGCGTGAACCTCAAGAGGTTGCGAATCTCCCCGGCGTTGCAGAAGTCGTCACCGACAAACGCGAAATCCCCGATTTGCTTGGACGGTTCGGCGTTGTCGATATTCCTAATGGGATTTCAGGACTCAACAACCGCCACCGAGCTTATGTCAAAGTACAGGACGGATGTCTGCTTCGCTGCAGCTACTGCATCATTCCCACCGTTCGGCCAGACATGTTCAGCCGGCCTCTCCAAGATGTTCTCGATGAAGTAAGAGTTTTGATTGACAATGGATTTAGAGAAGTCATTTTGACCGGAATCCATCTCGGGCACTACGGCGTTGACTTTAATCAGGGAAAACCAAAACGCGACTGGGTTAGACTCTCTCATCTCGTTCGTGCCATCTGTGAACTTTCTCCTTCGGTCCGTGTACGCCTTTCCAGCATCGAAGCAACAGAGGTAACCCGCGAACTGATCGAGGTCATGAAAGATTTTTCATCGCAAGTCTGCCCGCATCTTCATGTCTGTTTGCAAAGCGGCAGCGATAAAATTCTTCGCGGAATGAAACGCAGATGGACGCGTCGACACATCATTGATCGCTGCCAGCTTGTCAAAAGTGAACTTCACCTGCCGGCATTTACCACCGATGTGATTGTCGGCTTTCCTGGGGAAACCGAAGATGATTTCGCAGACACAATCGATGCCTGTCGACAGATCGGGTTTTCAAAAATTCACATGTTTCCATTCAGCCCAAGAAAGGGAACTCCAGCGGCAGAAATGGAAAATCAGATCTCCAAGAAAATTAAATCGGAACGAGGCGCAGAGATCGCGGCTTTGGAAAAAGAACTGAAACGCGAATATTTCGAGAGTCTTGTTGGGGAGAATTTGCAGCTACTCGTCGAAAAAGTGAATGGCGACAAAACGGTAACGGGCACTTCGTGCCGATACGCCACCGTCAACGCTTTGGCTCCAAACGCAACGGAAAATGAGTTGATTACGGTTGAAATTGAATCCGCCGGTGATGTACTTTCCGGGCGAGCAATCTAGAAAGCTGAACAGCGATCCTAGTCATCCGCTACCATTCAGTAGCAACAGCACGCGGGTTCTCTAGCCCCAACTTTTTCATTTTCTTATAGAGCGTGGTTCGATTGACACCGAGTTGCTCCGCTGTTTCATTCCGGTTCCAGTTATTCTCTCGCAGCGATTGCAAGATTATTTGACGCTCTGGCCCCTCTAAAGCCGCCTTCAGTGTCTGCCGCTGCGCTAACGGTGAAATCGTTAATGTCTCAGTCTGGCATGCACTGATATGGGATGGCAAATCCTGAATCCCCAGTTGTGGACCACTACCTAGTAGAACGGCGCGTTCAACAATATTTTGAAGCTCGCGAACATTGCCCGGCCATTTGTATTGCTGCATCGCTTGCAACGAAGCCTGATCAAATCCTGTAATTTGCTTTCCTTCCTCCTCACACACTTTATCAAGAAAGTGTTTGGCCAAGGTTGGAATGTCTGAAGGACGCTCGTGCAGGGAAGGTAACTCAATGTTAATTACATTGACTCGATAATAAAGATCCTGCCGAAAACGGTCTTCGGCGACTGCTTTAGCGAGGTCTTCATTGGTCGCTAAGATAATGCGAGTATTGACACGAAATGTCTCCGTGCCACCGACCTGCTCAAATTCCAGTTCTTGCAAAACACGTAACAACTTAACCTGTAGTGACGGTGAAGCCGTCCCAATTTCATCTAGAAATATTGTTCCGCCGTCAGCTTGTTTGAATTTTCCAACCTTATTGCCAGTTGCTCCAGTAAAAGAACCGGCTACATGTCCAAACAACTCGCTCTCTAAAAGATTGTCAGGCAACGCTCCGCAAGCCACCTCAACAAAAGGAGCCTTGCGCCGACTGGATCGCTGATGAATCGCTCTGGCAATCAATGATTTTCCAGTTCCACTTTCACCGGTAATCATCACAGTTGCTTTGGTATCGGCGATGTTGTCGACCATATCAAACGTCTTCTGCATCCGGTGATCATTGCCGATGATGCTATGGCGACCAAATCGTTTATCTAACTGTGTTTTTAACTGCTCATTTTCCTCGCTGACTTTTTGCTGTGACAAAGCGCGGTCGAAGCAAATTAGGATTTCATCGTCAATCAAGGGCTTCGTCACCAAATCAAACGCGCCGGCACGAATCGCTTCGATACCCGTATCAACTGTGGCATATCCCGTCATTAAAACGACAACCACATTTGGATGATGCTTTTTACACTCGGCAAGCAATTCGAATCCATCATCATGCCCAATCCGGACATCGAGTAATGCCAGATCAAAGGTTGTTTCATTTAAGCATTGGCGTGCCAATTCGGCATTGGACGCAAGAGATACCTGAAATCCCTGATCCGTTAACCAGGCACCCATTGATTCCAACAAATGCCTATCGTCGTCTACCAAAAGGATTTTCGAATTATTCGGGGTTCTCATGTTCATCTTCAAATTCATTTCTTATTAATCTCGGTTATTCGTGTACCGAGGTAGCAAACAGGTCGCAGGTGATTAAATACAACGCCTATGTTTATTTAGGTCACCGTTGCTGGATTAAGGCCTGTTTTTGTTAAGAACCCAGAATTTGAGTGATATTTCCGTTTTTTAAGATAATGCGGTAATTTTCGATAAAATTGGTCTGAACCGAGATTTCTTTCCCCATCTAGGGTATAACGTAATTCTCATCATCTGATCCAGCTTCTTGTAAGCAACTCTTTTACTTAAGGCTTAATTTCTGGCTTTAAGCACACTTTTCCATGTTTAACCGCATCATATTACCCATGACGCCAAAAATACTGCTCGCGGACGATCATCCTATTGTTGGCCTTAGCCTCTGCACGCTCGCGAAAGAATCGCAGATGGAAATCGTCGACCACATTCGAAGCTCCGCGCAAATTGTGCCTTCCATCGAAATTCATCGCCCGCAAATCTTGATCACTGAAGTTCGCCTCGGCAGGCAAGATGCTCTCAAGTCGCTCGAGAAAGTAGATCCTGATTTGAATTTAAAGGTGATTGTCTTCACCTCTCATTCCAACCCAACCAATATCGCTCGGGCAAGCGCACTGGGTTGCTTTGAGTTCATCCAAAAAACATCACCGATCGAAACCCTGATCACCGCTCTTCACAGCGCGGCCGCTGGCGAATCCACACCTCCCACAAGCTTGCTCGCCACGACCAAAACAAGAATGAAACGGCTTGGTTCAGGTCCTTCCGAAAGCCCGCTAACCAAGCGCGAATCGCAAGTCTTGCAACACGTTGCGATGGGCTTGAGTAATCGTGAGATCGGAAAGTCTCTCGGCATTAGCGTCGAGACGGTCAAAGAGCACGTCCAGAATATTCTCCGCAAACTAGACGTCAATGATCGCACGCAAGCCGCAGTGTGGGCACTAAAAAATGGAATGATATAAGAAGCAATCCGCTTCTTGACACCTCGCGGGAATTCCAATCGATGTTACCGATCGGGCTGTTTCAAATCCTGATAAAATCGTTTCATACGAGCTTCGATTTCTTCGAAGTTACCACCGAATACTTTCGCAAAGTCGGCCGCGCGTTGCTTCCGCGAATAAGAAGAAAAGTCTGTGCGTGCTGCATCGTTTTTTAGAAACTGTTTGTAATTACTTGGCATTACCTCAGTAAAATAAAACGTCATGCCCCAGGAAATCGCATAGGCAGCCTGCGCATCAGTTCGAAATAAGTCATCGCTGACTACTAAATCCGCCAACTTCCCTTGAACGTTTCCTTCGCGATACAGCTTCTCCAGTTGCGCAAAGCGAGCCGCATGAATACGATCCTCCTGGCGAGGATAATTCTGACTATTATTTACACCGCGTGCCTCAAATAACATCGCCAGTCCTTCGCTCTCCCAGCGCACAACCGGGGCAAATCGGCTGTGCAGCCCGGTATTGAAAGCTGTCTGGTGAGTGGCTTCATGCAAGATTGTGCCTGCATTGAACAACCATGACCTATCTTTTGAGCGTCCCTCGCTCTGGTCATAGGTGATAATTCGGTTACTTCTAGGTGAGTAGTAACCTAGAACCGACGAATCATAATGGTGAAAAGCCTTCAACATCCGATCGAATTCACCTCGAGTCCTTAACACAATCGCCACCATTGGGAATTCAGGATTCTGCAAGCGAAATCCGCGAGCTGTAAAATAGGCTTGAAATCTGGCATATAACTGCTGAAAAGGCGTCGCCCAAACCTGAGGACTTCCAGGGGGGTGCACGACGATAAAATCATGAGTCAGAGAAACATCGTATTTGTTTCCAAATTCTGACTGTAAGCGTTTCCTCATTTCCGCTGCGGAGAAAGGCCTGAAACCGGCACTGACCGTTGAGTAATCACGGTCAGTTTTTACCGGCAAAACGCTTACCTTACCGTCGCGCCGGAGCAGCATCATTTCGCGACCGTCCCACGCTAACGGTTTACCGACGTAGGCCTTCTGCTTATACGGGACTTCAATGGTGGCAATTGGCTGCTTCGATTGCCCATAAACAGATTCGGCAACGAACGAAACCGTGACACAGGCAAAGCCGGCGATGAGCCCCTTTTTAATTGAATTTACCCGCATCTCTGTTTCCTCCAATTTAAATGTCCAGCAAAACCTACGTCACCTCACTCCTTTCGCAAACGGATTCCCGATTGAATAACATTCAAAACAAATTTTTCACCCCCAGATTGGCATCAATGGTTAAGATAATAATTGTTATCGGAACTAAGGAATCAATATGCAACGCGCTCCTCTTCAATTTACCTTCGTACTGTTACTGGCTATTTGTTTCACGGCCTCCACAACACTGGTTGGTCAGGAAGACACACCACCCAATCAATCAGACAAAATTCTCGGTGACATGGAATTGATTGACCGCGTGGATGTACTGAGACAACAGCTTGAATCTCCCTCCATTGCTCAGCGAGACAAAGCCCAACAAGAATTGATAGCCCTTGGCACTCGCGTCCTTGACCACCTAGACCCTGCCGATCCGGCAGAGGCCACTGATCTTATTCAGCGGATTAGCAAAGTCCGGACGGAACTAGAAAAAATAGTTGCTGCCATCGCTACGAAGTCTTCCCGAGCCACACTCGTTGGAAAAATGACCGTCGGCGAAGCACTCGAGGCATTGAAGAACCAAACTGGCAATGATGTCGCCCTGACAGACACTACTTCAGATGTTTTTAGTAAACGAGAAGTTGATCTAAATGTCGAAAATGGAACGTTCTGGGAGGCACTCAACAGCATCAGCCAAGCCGGAGAAATCAAGATATCTCCGTACGCTGCAAACGCCGGGCAACTTCGTCTTGAACCTACACAGGCCGCGATGCAGCAGGCCGTGAATCCGACTGAAAACCAAGTAGCGGTTGCGAGCAAACAGCCTCCACAGTGCGTCTCAGGAATTTTTGGAATCTCCGTAACCCAAGTAAATGCCGCTCGCAACCTCGTCAATCCAAATCTCAACTACTGCAATATCAGTACGATTGTTCGCTGGGAACCAAGAATCACCCCCATTTCAATCCAACTTCCTGCCGCAAGCATCAAAGCGGTCGACGGCCAAAACAAACCAATCGCACTCACCAATCGTGAAGCTGTATTTTATGGAACCGTTCAACCGGAAATTTCTGAAATTGAATTTTTCATCCCGGTCGAACTGTTAGATCGTTCGATCGAAAAAATCAAATCCCTCACCGGTACTGGAGAGGCAATAATTGCAGGGCGCACCGAAACTTTTCGCTTTAAAAAACTAGGCCGTTTAAAGGACGGTCATCAACAAACCAGGGCAGGTGCGACAGTCACCTATGAAGGAATCGAAAAGAACGAAGAACTATTCGGGCTCTCGATCAAACTAGGATTCGATGCCCAACAAAATGCTCTGGAATCCTATCACAGTTGGGTCTACGAAAACAAAATTCATCTTGAAAATAAAGAAGGTGACCAGATCGTCCCCATTGCCTACGACGGAATCGGTCAAACCGACAATGAAATTACCGTTCGCTATTACTTTGACACGGATCCAAGCGCGATGACCCTCGTTTATCAAACACCTGCCTCGATTGTCAAAGTCCCGGTCAAGGTGGAATTGACGGACATTCCACTACCTTAAACCTGCGTTTGGCCCACAATTTTTGCATGCAATTTGGAGGGCGGATTTGACCTCACTTGTCAACCAACTTTACTTTGCCGTTTACATCTCAATAAAAACCTTGCCCCTTGGTTTTTTGTTTGGACTTTTCAGCCTCGCCTCTCCTGTCGCCTACGGCTATCAACAAACTGAATCCGATGGCTCAGCTAAGCAAGATATTCTCGCAACTGTAAATGGTAAGATCATTACGCGAGATCAAGTGGCTCGCGATCTGAAACGAACCCTGGGCGATCGGAAACTCTCGGCCAGCGAGAGAAAGAAAGCAATGGAAGTGACCACTCAGAAACTGGTCGACCAACATGTCGCATTGGACTTTCTTTCCCAAAGGGGATTAGCAGCTAATCCCTCTGAAGTTGATTTCCAAATCGAGAATCTAAAATCCGAGCTTCAGACGATTGATTTGAGTTTTGCAGAATTTCTCAAAGAGACCTACCAAACCAGCGACGAATTACGGTTTCAAACGAAGTGGCAGATCAGTTGGGAACGTTACCTGAAGAATAAATTTACTGATGAGTTCCTCGAGTCCTATTTCGAGCGAAGTAAGCGACGCTTTAATGGGACTGAAATTCAAGTCGCCCATTTGCTGGTCAAGCTTTCCGGTAACGATTCTCCATTACAAGAACAGCGCACAAAAAAACAACTGCTTGAAATCCGAAACCAGATTCTTTCAAAATCTATTTCCTGGCAGGAAGCCGTGAAAAATCATTCTGATGCTCCCACTCGCCTCTCAGGCGGTTCCCTTGGCTGGATCACACTTAAAGGGCCCATGCCTCCCTCATTTACAAACACAGCTTTTGAGCTTCTTGAAAATGAAATCAGCTACCCGGTAAGAACGAAATTCGGATTCCACCTCATCAAGTGCGAGGCCGTACGCGATTCCTCACTTGGGTGGAAAGATGTCAGGGTAGAGCTTGAGAAAAATGCATCCCGTGAACTCTTGGAAGCCATCGTCAAGCAGCACAAATCCCCCAAAACAAACTAACGGGTTTGTCTTCATTCGGAGCCTTTTATCCAAATGTACAACTGCTGCATTTTTGCGTCGCGAGGCCCTTTATTGACTTCCGCGAATCCACGGCCTTTTTCAAAAAAACCAATCGCGATTTTTTCTACGCCCGTCAAATCGTCTCGGTCAATTTTCACCCGATCAATCACAGTTTCCTGAGGTTCCAAATTAGAGAATACAGCTTTGTTAGCGTTTCCCCGCGATAAGATCTTATTCTCGACATTCAAAAGTTTTAAGAAACGAATCTCTCGTCGTTCCGAATTTAATTTCCACACAGCCTCAATCAGTAGTCCATCGTTTGCTTTTTGAGTCACTCGTACCCCACGAAGAATAGCATCGCCACCGAACTGTACATCTTTAAATTCACTCGATGAAGCTGCCACAATTGCATCAGCATACTTGTTGCTATTTAAATTGAATCGGGTTTGTCGGATGCCCCCGCAGCACACTAAAAGCAGTACAGACACGATCACAATCTTTTTGATTGTGACCTCATTAACCAAAGCACTAATTAAGGTCTTAAAAAATGGAACGTTAGTACTTCTATCGAACCGAGCCACAATCGCTTTACGAAACGGAACTTCAACCAGATGATAAAGCATTGACGATGCAGCGATGGACAGACCAAGACAACAGGCTATTTGTAAGGGTGTGACCCAACTCCCTTCAATTCGGTCATACCGCGCGACTACCAGTAAGACGCTGATGTGAACCATATAAAATGAATAACTTATTTCGCCGAGATAAACGAGCAACCGACTCGATAGAAACTGAGCTCCCCAACCCCGACTCCGGGCGAATGTAAAAATCAAAAACACAAATATTGGCGCTGCACCGGAGAACCGATACCAGTAATTGAAACCGGCACTTATCCCCACGGACTGTTCATGCCGGTACAACCCAAGCCGGTACGAAAAATAGAAAAATGAAATGAGAACCAAAATGCTTAACAACTCAACCATCGTATCGAATGCCCGTGAGCGTTCAGACCGCTGAGGCTGCGACAAGAAAAAGATGCCACAACCTATTCCCGAGGCGAATTCAAAACAGCGCATAGGAGGAAAATTTCGGATCAAAGCATCGAATTGAATGCCCCTGCTTTGCCACGCCGGACCATAAACACCAACTAATATGACGAGCAGAAATGTGAAAAACAGGACGCTCAAATACTTAAAAGCAAACCTCTTGGGCCCACCTATCAGAAACCATGGGAAAACTGCGTAAAAAAAAGCTTCTACAGACAAACTCCAGGCAGGTCCATTTAAAAAATAACCCCATTTTTGAATGGGAATCCAAGCCTGCAAAAGAAAGACATTCGCAAATGACTTCAGCAAGACATAATCTTGTTTTTGAAATGCCCGCCAACCCATAACCCAAAAAAGGGCAATCAAGAGAGTCGTGAGGTGCAATGGCCAAATCCTGGCCACCCTTCGCAGATAAAATTCCTTAAATGGAAATTTGCTTGAGCCGGAGACCTCAAGCCGCGGCAAGTAAACATAGGCGAGAATAAAACCGGAGAGCACGAAAAAGAAGCTCACCCCGGCGGCACCAATCGGTGCCTTACCAAAATCATATTCCGGCCATGATCCGGATATATGGGCGATAAATAC
>JAPOIJ010000182.1 GCA_029979005.1 Planctomycetota bacterium
CCATCGGTATCCTCAAGAATTCTAATTCGGTCTCGCCCTTGGCCTTTTGGCTTGAGTTCATTGGGGTAGTCCTGCGTTTCGGCGATCCAAAGTCGCCCCCGCGCATCCCATGTCATGCAGATGGGTTTCCCGCCGATATCCGGTTCGGAGGCAAATAATTCAACGTGAAAGCCTTCGGGAACCACGATATGTTTGAGAGATTCCGACGGGGCGAGCGGTTTTTGCATCTTGGATTTGGCTTGTCCCTGCGTTCCCCAACTTTCTCCGGGGGTGTAATTGGGAATCTTGCTTCCGACTTCAAGGTATTGAAATGGAGCTACGTCTGTGCGGGGCGGAGTCATTTCCGGTGTGGGAAAAGGCTTCTCTTGCAGATAGTCGTCCACCTGATTGATGTTGTCTTTGCAGCTCCAGCGGATTCCGCGTTCAATGAGATTGTGAAAACCCGGATTTCGCCAAGTTCGATAATCGTGCCCCCAAGCGGTATAGAAAACTCGGCCTTGACCATGTGTTTTTATCCATGTCCACGGTTCCCGGCCCTCCCGATCAACACGGTAGGATAAAACAGTCCTATTGGTTTCGTTGTGCAAGTGGTGGACATAAGTTTCGTCCCAACTTTCGAAGCCTCCGAACCCATTCATCAGGGGGTGAGTGTCTTCTTCAATTTCAGTCCGGAAGGTGCCTGTTCCATGTCTTTGAAACTGGGCTCCCATTAGGGCGATGAGTTCAGGCGAGTTTCGAAAACAGAACGTGGCGCAATGAACGGGTACAAATCCACCACCCTCGGAAACAAAGTTGAGAAGTGATTTTTCATGCGGCTTTGAAATATTGTCGATGTTCGCATAGAGCATAACCGAATCATATTTTGACAGATTGTCTGTCAATAAGTCATTGAGATCATCGGTGTAAGTCAGCTTGATGCCAGCAGCCTGCATCGCGGGCTTTAACATCTCATATCTTAGACGGGGTTGGTGATGACCATTGTCGCCTAAAAATAAGACGTTTAATTCGTTTCCATTTGTGAGCGGAGCGGAAGAAAGTACTGTCCAAAATAAAACTGCGACGACGGTAGTGAATCGGCGAAACATAAGAATACCTCTTGGTTCAGTTAACGCTGGCATCCGCTATTTATAATCGTTGGAATGCACGTCTGAAAGTCGCTGGAAGCTAATGGTTGGAATAGCAGCAGCGAACGGGCGGTACTGAAGGGGCAGGGGACTCAACGTAAGAATTGAATGGCTTTTTTTGGCCGATTTTAGTCTGCGCAAGCGCTTTGGGGATTTTAGAACATTCAACCAGTTTGTGAGATTAGGTCGAATCCGTTTAACCGCAACGGTAGGGTGATTGAGATCAAATCAATGATTACTGGGCACTCATTTGTGCCGGAGTGAACAGTCCAACTTTAATGTCGTCGGCCGTGTAAATCACTTTTCCATCAACCGCAACAGTTCCGTCGGCAATCGCCATGATGAGTTTTCGTTCAATCAAGCGTTTAATATCGATTTGATAGGTCACCAATTTTGCATCCGGCATTACCTGGCCGGTAAATTTAACTTGTCCGCATCCAAGAGCTCGTCCCTTCCCGGGATTCCCTTTCCAGCCAAGGAAAAATCCGACCAGTTGCCAGAGAGCGTCGAGGCCAAGGCAGCCAGGCATCACGGGGTCACCGGGGAAATGGCACTGAAAGAACCAGAGATCTGGATTAATATCTAACTCTGCTGTGATTTGGCCTTTGTCGGCAACCCCTCCAGTGGCAGAGATATGGTTGATTCGATCAAGCATCAGCATTTGGCTGACTGGAAGTTGCGCGTTTCCCGGTCCGAAAAGCGATCCGTGACCGCAGTCGATTAAATCTTGTTTCTCGTAGCTGGTTTTGGGCTCAAACATTCAATAGCTTGGGGTATTGGGTTGGCGTAAACATAAAGGCCGAATCAACACGTTAAATACGTGCTTAGCCGATGGCATTCCGTTAAATATAGGATAACGATTATTGTGCCGATTGAGTATCCCGAACCGGTATGAATCTTTTCCGGTCACCTTCCCATATTGTGTAGAGCGACATCAAAGATTCGCGGATTGAGTCATTATTTTGACTGAAGACCCGTTTAAGATGCTGAGGAGCGGTTGGATGATTGGGCGAAATATGGGAAACAACTTTCGCGAATATTTCAAAGCTGGGGGTGATTTGGTGAATCACGGGGATACCCTTGATCGCGCGATGAGTCGTCAGCAACAAGCCACCGACGTTCATTTTAATGGATTTTAAAAAGATCTTTCGCTGAAGCCAGCTTATATTTTCAATCCCATCAATGACGAAAAGCGTCGACATATCCTGTTTCTGACCACCGTTTTTCCGGATATTCCCTGAGACTGTCCCATCGTTGCGAATCGTGATTCGTTTGATTTCTGTAAAACGGGATTCTAGATAAGGCTCGAGAGTCATTGTTAGCGTCGTTTTCCCACATCCATGAGGGCCAACAATCTGTCCGCGAAAGCCGTGCCGTTCGAACTCTGTTAGCAAGTGTTCCAGTTGGTCTGCCCTAGAGAAAATAAAAGGCAGTTTCCCGGGCTCAGTGAAACAGGTGGAGTACGGATTGCGTTCAATTTGGATAGGCACGGAATTACTTTTGGGGCTTCTGGAGGCCAATTGGATCCGGAATTTAGAATTTTGTTAATCGCTGGACGCTGTTGATTCGAGTTGGATCTCATCTGAAATTTTCGAGAACGATTTTGTTTCTCCAAGACTAAAAAAGCAATCATGAGTGACTTGGTGTGCGTTAGGCAGAAATAGACGCACTCGGATACACCAGCGAATTTTCAAAATATTGCCATCGTACGTCAACGGACTGGCGGGCATCACGGTACTGATTCGCTGCGGCTGTTTGAAGGTGTCTGGGGTCAAAGCCTGCTTGGGTCGTCTTTCAAAATGGTGTACGCCGATGTCGGTGTCGCCTTTACCCTCGGTAACCCAAATTACGGAAGTCTCGATTGCTTGAATTTCGTGCTCTGGAAGTAAGTTGACGGTGTATTCACATCGCAGGAAATCACCGGGTTGAAAATGGTCAACGTCGTCTTCAAAACCAACCTCCAAAGTTGGATCGGCTAATGAATCTTGGGCTTGGTTTCCAACTGAGCTGGCGGATGAATCGACAGGGTAAAATTTCTCTCGAGTCGAGGCCAGCTTTTTGCCTGACCGGTTACTACGATTTTCCATAAGATTCGATTGTTAAGAGATTTAAATGAATGCATCGACCCGCTTGGAATCGTTAGGTCAAACTCAGTCTCAAATGGTTTGCCTGGTTTCAAGCCAATGCCGCGTCGACGAAACAACCGTTGAGAGAAAACGTTGGTGATCTCCGTACGAATGTCAGTTCCCTGATTGAAAGTTGCCTCTTCCTGGCAAACCAGATCAACGTCTAATAACTTCAATCTTACACGACCGGCTTGAGAAAGAAAAATTTGATAGCTATTTCCCGGCGTTAGGGGATAGTTGGAGATCTCCAGCGAAGTGGAGCCGATCCCGGTTAGCTTGAGCAATTGTCGGAAAAATTGATAAATGGACCACAGTGCGGCGAATGCGATTGGCAATAGCCAACCCGCGGCCAGCCACGGCCGGTTGGAGAGGTCGTCAAACGGGTTGTCGGCCATATTTGATTGCCATTTCTGAAACCAATCGTTTGTCGTCACTCCAAAAGAATCGGCAACAATGATTGACAATACGGTTCCAATCGCCACCAGAATTACGCTGAAGATTCCCGTTGTTACCAGTCCCCATATGTTCCGTGGTGAGGGAATTAAACGAAAGGAAAGGTTTTTTCCCACTTTCGGTGGGAACGGATCGCGAGCCACGGTAGGAAGATCCTGCCGTTGGCGTCTGAGTTCATTCAGTAATTCGACCTCACTTTTTCGGGTTGCAATCGCACCGCGGCGTTCGGCCGACACACCGACATGCCATAGCAATCTACTAATCCAAAGACCACCAATGAAAATGAGAGCCACCGAGAGAAGCAGTTGGAAAACCAACAGGGATGTAATGTTATTCTCTGCGTCAGGTGTCCAGTTCAGGGCGGTAACAGTCAGTACGACACAGAGCGAGATGACCCCTGCGAGCATTAGTACGCCCGCGAGTGATGCCTCGGCAACGCCAGCCCACCATCGTCGATTGGAACCACTAAAAGGCCGGCCACGGAAAAATTGCATGTACCAACGACGCATGATTTCTCCGTGGGTTGGATTCAGCCGCGCGTGGTCAACAGAGAATTGCAAATTCTAGCTGTGGCCGGAGAATGGCTGAACGTGAAAAAGGGCGTTATTACTGAGAACCGTCAGCTTCCATTCTATAAACGTGAACGGTACAGCGATACCAACCATGGGTGAAACTATCGGACTTTATTTGTTCTGGATACTAGGATCGGTTTAATCTTTCGCTTACGCTGTTTGAACTTGCGACGGCGATAACTGAATCGAGGTGTATTTATTTTGGTATATGCTTCAATCCCCAGTTTTCCGCATTGGTTTCCGTTTTTGGTCAGCACATGTTTCGTTTGCTGCCGTGCAATTACCGCAACCGCCCAACATTCCGCAATGAGTAGGATTTTGTTAATTTATATTTCCTCATCTCTCGGATCGCTTAAGCAATATGCAAGACTTCGACGGGAGACCAGAGGAATTCAGTTAAAAAATTCGTACTGATACGGCTAAGAAGCCAATGGATCCCAAACAGTGGTTCCAGAGCAAGAAAATTCCCGCCCACCACTGGAAACGTGAAAGAGCGACTGATGACTAGGATTGATCGTGCGGACATAGAGCAAACAGGTGCTTCACAGAGTTTTGTTCCGAAGTCGCTCACTGTAATGCTGAAAGGTCGCTCGTTAACATTTGGTTTCCAAAATTGGTTAGCGGGGACGTTCGGCGTCGCAATTTTATTCAGTTGTTTTGTCGTCGGAATCAGCGGCAGCCTGGTCGCGGATGATTGGTCTCAGATCAATGGCCCCACACGGAATGGGATTGTCTCGGATACTGAACTTTTCCGTGACTGGGGTTCAAGGAAACTGCAAACGGCATGGAGCCGAGAGATTGGCCAAGGAAATTCAGGGCCAGTGGTGGTAGGCGATAGGTTATATATCTTTCATCGACCAGGAAAAAGTTATTTGCTCGAGGCATTGAATAAGAATACAGGCGCATTGCTATGGCAACGGGAGCTCCCTGCGGGTTACACCGGTGGAGTCGATGGAGACTTAGGCCCCAAAAGTGTTCCCATTGTTTCTCAAGGAAAAATTTTCCTACTTGGTACTGAAGGTAATTTGTTTTGTGTTGATACTGAGAACGGTGAACTGAAATGGCAAAGAGAGTTGCTGAAGGATTTCCGCGCGCAACCTGGGTATTTTGGAGTTGGATCTTCACCAATCGTTGTGGATGGTTTGTTGATTCTCAATGTCGGTGGGCGTGACGCGTCGGTTGTCGCACTAGACGTTAATACTGGTAAAGAAGTTTGGCGAACCTTCGACGATGATGCGAGCTACTCCTCACCCATTGAGGTTGAGCTTGGGGGCATTCGTTGTGTTGTGGTGGTGACGCGTCTTAATTTGATTGGTATCGAATCACTGACGGGTGAGGTTTTGTTTAAAACGCCATTCGGTAAATCCGGTCCGACAGTCAACGGGGCGATTCCTTTGCTTGTAAAAAACGATCAGGGCACATTTGTTTTTGTTAGTGCCGCGTATGGTGTTGGGGCCCGTTGGTATCGCATTTCTCCGGACATGATTGAAACTGTTTGGAAAAATGACACTTCGTTTTCCAGTCAGTATTCGACACCGATTGAGTTTCAAGGTGCTCTGTTTGGAACGGCCGGTCGAGAAGACTATGGAAACGGTTCGTACCGTTGCATTAATCCAACCGATGGGAAAGTTCTTTGGGAGCAAGATGGTTTTCCAGTCGGGCATACATTTCTTGTGGGTGAACAATTATTGGTGCTCGACTGCAAAGGTGGCTTGCATGTTTTGAACGCGAGTCGTGATAAATTTGACCAAGTTTATTCCGGCCAGTTATTTTCGGGTGACGCGCGGTCAATGCCTGCAATATCGAACGGTCTGTTGTACGCGAGATCAAATGCAGTTGCCGGGAAGGGCGTTCTGAAATGCGTTGTAATTGGGAAATCCCGTTAAGGTAAGGCCTTGGATGGACGGTCTGGGACAAGGCCTCGGCAACAAAGGCGATCGCAACTGAGTTGAATGGACATTTTAATCTCAGTTTGGACGAATAATCTAATTGGGAACTTGTTTTCTATTCTCTTGAACGGTTCTTCGGGCCCCTTGGTCGATTCATCAGTTCTGTGATGAGTATTGTAGAGACGGTTCCGTTTGTAGGGATTGTGATACGAAAATTACCGGAGGTGGCTTCTAATTTCTCGGACGCGCAAAAGTTTATGACGTAGATTTAAATATGGTTCCGCGCTCCGGCGTGAGAATCTTTAAATTACTACAACCATAATGACTGGAAATGTTCAGTTGAATATAGGCGAAAAGACCTAAAAATCCCGTTCCTACCTACCGTTTAGCGTCTATATTTCTGCACCGAGAATTGTCTTCCCCATCAGGGTCGCAAACCAGTCGAGCCAATACAAACTTGGAAATTTGTAATGTTCCCTCAAGAAATGTCATCGATAATCTTTGTTGGCGTATGGTCATTGACCAGCGTCGGCGTTGGATTGATCAGTGGTTTTTTGATTGGACGGCTATACACGCTGGGCAATGAACCCCGGAAAATCAAAAAAGACCGGGAAACAACCATGAATGCGTTGTTGGAAGTGATGAACAGCACTCACCAACTCAACGAGGATGTCGATATCCATAATGTTGCCCTCGAGTCGGCGAAAAAAGAACTCGAGACCATCGATTCAGAACCACAGTTCGACACCCTTCAAACGAAACTTGTCGATAATATTACCCGAGTGGTTCAGTCCAATCGTCGTTTGGAAAACGATTTAATTGTTTCACGATTTAAGCTTGAAAATCAAGCTCAGGAAATTGACCGAACTCGTCGAGAGGCTAGGACAGACGCCCTCTGTTGTGTCGGAAATCGTAAAGCCGTTGATGAGAATCTTCAGTTTCGCGTTTCACGCTACGACAACAAAGGAATGTCGTTTGGCTTGATGTTGATTGACATCGACCACTTCAAACGAATCAATGATACGTTTGGTCACAAAGCTGGTGACGAGGTATTGACCAGCATTGCGCTGGCGCTTCAGGAGTGCATTCGTCCCAAGGATTTTGTCGGCCGTTTAGGTGGCGATGAGTTCGTGCTGATTCTCGAAGAATTGACGGAAGAAACAGCAGAGTCGGTAGGTAAGAGAATTCGTGCAGCCATTGAGTTGTATGACTTCAGCATAAACTCACTCGGACAATCCACTGTCGTTACCATGAGTATGGGGCTTTCGGTAGTTGCTCCTGGTGATACCGTTGCCAGTCTGTATGAGCGTGCCGATCGAGCGTTGTATAAGTCCAAACAGTTGGGGCGGAATCGGTTAAGTACAATTACGGAACGAACATTGAATGCGTCTGCTGAAACTGTCAATCTCGGTAATCCCGCAGGCGGTATTTCCTACGAAGCCTTTAAGGCATCTTTTGCAGATAGCAACCTTGAAACATAAATCGTGGGCTAAACTACGACGTGTTTAGGAGACGATGTTGCGTGATTTGCCGCTCCCAATTATTTGTGTGCATTTTTTAGATTGTCTCGTGATGCACTCAGGTTTCGTGACTCCACGGGCTTACCGAGTGGAATCAAATCAGCGCGGATTCTGTCCGAGGGCAAAGAGTTTTGATAGAAATCAAAAATTTTTCGAAGGCTTATGGATCGACACCTGCAGTCAGTGATCTTACGTTCTCGGTTAAATCAGGTGAAATTCTTGGGTTAATCGGACGGAACGGTGCTGGTAAGACGACGACGATGCGGGCTTTAAGTGGAATCATTCCATTTGGAGCGGGCGAGTTTTTGGTCGATGGCTATTCACTGTCAGAGATGCCGCTCGAGTTAAAGCAGAGAACTGCTTACGTTGCTGATGACCCGCGATTATTTAGCGATCTTAGTGTTGAGCAGCATTTGAAATTTCAAGCAAGCATTTACGGAATTGAAGCGCCCGCGGAAGAGATTGATAGGCTACTTGATCTCTTTGAGTTGGAGTCCAAA
>JAPOIJ010000101.1 GCA_029979005.1 Planctomycetota bacterium
AAAAAAAAAAAAAACCCCCCCCCCAAAAAACCCCCCCGTAAAACCCCCCCCCCCCCTTTTTGGGGAATGGCCCCCCACACCCCCCCCTTCGGCAAAAATTTATCCCCCGCAAAAAAAAAACCCGCCACTCGATGAATCGAGGACGGGTTCAATTGAAGTCTAAGACTGAGATTAGCAAATAAAATTACTTGCCGCTCAACTCCCAGCCCTGAATATGCTTATTGCCTGCTTCAGCAATTTCGTTCAATGTCTTTTCAACATTCAAATCAGCAGGAGCTTTGAAGACACAAGAATTGTCTGATGGATTGGTCTCAATTTCAACCACACCATTGACTCCGGTTAAAGCGTTCTTCACGGAACGCGCACAACCACCTCAAGTCATGTTTGGAAGCTTAAGAGAAACGGTTTGTAGTTTACCGTCGCCCGCTGGCTTCTTCTTGCCTTTGCCCTTACCTTTGCCTTTACCTTTTTTAGGCTGAGGCATTTTTGCCTTCTGATCATCTGTCAAAAGTGCCATGATCTCGCCTTTGATCTTCTCACCTACCGCAGCTGGCTTCTTGAGTGCTTCGCGATACTTGGCCATTTTCTCTTCAGACAAGCCCATTGCCTTTTCGACTGCTTCAGTCATTTCCTTTCCTTTAAGACCAGCTTTCGATGCTTCTTTGCGAGCATCGTTCTTGGCCTTGTTCTCTTCCTTCGAAAGGACGGAAGTAACAGCTTTACGGGCTTCTTTCATCTCGCCATCGTACTTAGCGAGAATTGCTTCTGCTTTCTTCTTTTGCTCATCAGTCATTTCAACTGATTTGAAAGCCCTCATGATGTAGGCATTGGCTGAGCCTGCGGCTTTCGCCTTCTTATCTTTTCCTTTTTTTGCGTCGTCCTGGGCTACGGCAACTGTTGCAAAGCACAACATTAACGCAACGCATGACATCAGACGAATCTTCAACATGTATTTGGATCCCTTCGAGAACAACAAAGAACATTTAATTATTTGAGTGCATCATTGAACCTCGGCCACCTCACCTTGTCAAACAGAAAAATCGACATTCAGCTCCAACGAATGCGTAATATTTCACAAAAGGATGCAATACCGCAACATTTGGATACATTACCACAAGATACACGCCACACAATTAAACGCCGCCACTGCCACCTCTGCTGCCCCGCTGAAAACCTCTTTGGAAAAGAGCGGAAATCCACCGCAGCAATGAGAACAAACCGAAGGCGTATCGGGGAATCGAAAATCGAGACCTCAATTTTCCGTTACCTAGAAATACGATCTCTACCCTTTGAGCAAGCGAACCAACTCGCGTCCTCTGACCATCAAAAGAACCCAATGCTCAAAGCCGCTCGAGATAGCCTCTGGCCCGATTTATCTCCTTCGTTACGTCCAAGGTAGTCTCCAAAATTGGAATCCCACGTGGGAAGGGATGCATAAATATTTCAACCCATCCTTGATAGTCGATGGCGGCTAGAGCTTCTTTCAATGGCTTAAAATCGAGCGGTCCACGCCCAGGCATTTGCAACAGCTCCTGCTTTTTCGGCAACGCTTTCATACACCCCATTCCATGCTGCCATGCATAAAACACCTCGATCGAATCTCCAAGATCACGAATGAGCTGCCCCATCTCTTCGGCGTCCTGTGGTAGATGATAGGGGGCGAAGGCAATCGCAAGTTGCTTAGAAGTCCGCAACTCCGCAAGATACCGCATTGAATCCGCAGACTCGATTAAACTATTTGCATGGTTTTCAATAGCAATAGTAACGCCCGTTGCTTCAGCGACTTCAAGATGCGGCTTCATTTTTTCCACAAACGATGCCACCGCTTTTTTAAGTTCGACGCCTTTTAAACCTTTCGGGCCAACAGCACCTGTTACTAGCGTCGCCCCGCCAAGCTTCTTAACCAATTTCATTTCATCGCGAAGCCCAAAAGGCCCGAGTCGATACTGCGTAATACAACCAAGTTCAACGCCATGCTTTTCGAGCAAGCGAACAAACTTCTCTTCCCCCATTTGGTCAAGCTGTTCTCGCTGATTCCCATGGACCTTGGGCCATAAATCAATCGCTGAGGCTCCAATCTTTTTCACCTCTGCCACAATTTCTTCAAGATCCGTGTACCCATACATGCAGGATCCCAACATGTACTTAAACTTAAGATCGCGGTCTGCATCTTGAAAAAAGGAAGCACTAATTCGACCGGGAAGTATCCCCGTCAGCATCGCTGCACTCAAAAAACATCGACGATCCGGGAAACTAATCATCGTATCTCAAATCCTTTCCGCTGTTCGCGTTTGAGCCAACTATTGGCCTCGGCGTCACCGACAAATTGCTCCAGCATTGGGTCCCATCGTAATTCCCGCCCCAAACGCATCGAGATATTCCCTAAATGGCAAGTCGAAACGCTCCGGTGCTGACTCTCGACATCCGAAACTGGCGCCTGACGCGATTCAATGCAATCAAAGAAATTACCCATGTGATTAACAATCGCATCTAGCTTCCCCGCTCGTGGCGGACGCTTAAGATTATCGCCGCGATAGATTACCCAATCCTCACGCGGAAGAGGGTTATCCTCCAATTGCTCGACCGGCGCCCCCGTAATCCTTCCGCGATTGACGAAAATTCTCCCGCGATCGCCAGTAAATAATATTCCATTGTCTCCCGAATCCCGGACGGCCATGGTCACACCATTTTCAAACTCGTAATCGACTTTAAAATCGATGGCAACATTGAAACCATTTTCAACCGAGGGCATCGATCCAACTCCGTTGATTTTGACGGGAAGCGAATTGATTGCCCATTGTGCAATATCTAAATGATGAGCCCCCCAGTCGGTCATTTGACCACCTGAATATTCATACCCCCACCGAAACGTATAGTGGGCTCGCTCTTCAATAAAAGGGACGTCAGGCGTCTGCCCCTGCCACAAATTCCAATTCAAATGGCTTGGCGGCGTCTTCACTTGTAGCGACCCGCTCGTTTTATTTTTTCCAAGCACTACATCGACATGTTTCAGCTGACCGATTCGCCCAGCACGAACCATTTCGACCGCTAACCGAAAACGGTTATCACTTCTTTGCCAAGACCCAACCTGCACGACGCGACCTGTCTCGTTGACAACATCGCGAAGCAGTTTCCCTTCATCAATCGTCAGCGTAATCGGCTTTTCACAATAAACATCTTTGCCTGCGCGGCATGCATCAATCACCATTTTCGTATGCCAGTGATCAGGTGTTCCGATTGTGACCACATCGACATCTTTTCTTGCAATCAACTGTCGATAATCTTCGCAGCTATAAGGGGTGCTTCCAAACGATGCTTTTGCTTGATCACGAACATTGCGGTCAACATCACAAACGGCCACGATATCTCCATAAGCCGCAGCTTTATTGGCGAGGACACTTCCCTGATACCTCAAACCGATGCACCCCACTCCGAAACGTTCTAAGACAGAGCGAGATTTCACAGGTTTCGGTTCGAGGTTTGCCCCCAACCAGTATCCGGGACTCAAGCAACTGCTAATGGCCGCGGTTTTTAAAAAGCTCCGCCTTGGCATTGCACTAGCTGATATTTTCATTCGTCGACCATTTGAGCGTAATTAAATAAACCGATAACACCTTCATCATCAGGTAACACACTCGATTATTTTAAGGCAGTCGCGGTTGCAAATCAAAAATGAATCACAAGCCGACAAAATAGACCAGAATGGCGACTACCGGGATCATTAAGTGAGCGATGTCACATCGTTGATCGTGACACAATACACCCCCGCTTTCAGAGAAGCCACTCCGCTCTCACAAATGAACACTCGACTCGCCGAGCCTAAATCCAACATGTCAGAACGCTCTGTTTTGGCAGGAATCGTCCAACGCCATCATCGCCACGGCGCAGATCAGGCCTCGATCTGCTTCGGATCCGTCACGTCAGATGTCGACCGCCAGGCGAGACGGTCAGTCGCAACATGATATTGAGGATCTTCAGAGATATTGATTTCCACCAGGTCTCCGGCCTTTTTCAGAAGTGTTCGGCACTCAGGACTTAGGTGAGTCAGGTGAAGTCGCTTTCCAAGACTCTCATACTTCTCGGCCATCGAGTTAATCGCTTCCAACCCAGACTGGTCGTAAACTCGTGAGTAGTAAAAGTCCAGTACGACATCATCTGGATCGGCTGCTGGCTCTAACATCTCTTTGAAGGAAGAAACCGAGGCAAAAAACAGAGGTCCGTGTAACTGATAAATCTTACTGCCAAATTCATTGAATTTAATATCAGCCCCCATATGAGTCGCGTGCTGCCATGCAAATACTAGCGCGGAAACGATTACCCCCAAAATGACAGCCGAGGCGAGATCATGCATCAGTACGGTATAACCTGCAACCAGTACCATCACCAACATGTCACTGATCGGCATTCGATTGAACATCTTCAATGAAGCCCACTCAAAGGTTCCAATCACTACCATGAACATCACTCCGACGAGTGCAGCCATGGGGATTTGCTCAATCAGCGGCGCTAAAAATAAAACAAAGAACAACAGGCAGACTGCAGCAGTAATCCCAGACAACCGTCCACGACCTCCCGAATTCACATTAATCAATGATTGGCCAATCATTGCGCAACCCCCCATCCCACCAAACAAACCGCAAACGAGATTGGCGGCACCCTGCCCTACACATTCGCGATTCCCCTGCCCTCTTGTTTCAGTAATTTCGTCTACTAACGTCAAGGTCATCAACGATTCGATCAACCCCACTCCGCATAAGACAATTGCAAACGGCAGGATGATTCCAAGCGTTGTCCAATTTAGTGGAACCATTGAATATTCGAGGAAAAACAATCTCGGCAGTCCACCACTGATGCCACTCACTACCTCCGACTGTCCGACCATCGCGATTTCTGAACTGACATCGGCGGCCGGGTGTACAGCGCTCTCTTTTGCAGAGGACGTGATCAACTCGTTTTCAATACCAATTGGCGCCGAGCGGGTTGAGTGCGAGGCGGCGAGCGAGTTCGTTCGCAACATGTCACCAACGGTTGCGACGGTGTTCATCTCAGACGACGAATTTGAATTGACGACAATCGCAATTAACGTAACGCTTAAAATGGCAACCAGTGATGCCGGAACCGCGCGAGTTAGTTTTGGCAAAATCCAGATGATTGCCATCGTTAAACCGACCAAAGCGAGCATTAACCAAAGCTGTGGTCCCTGAACAAATGCCACTTCACCGTTTCGGATGGTTTGGAAACTGCTCAACTGAGCCAAGCCAATGACGATCGCCAAGCCATTCACGAATCCCAACATCACCGAATGTGGCACCATCCGAATCAGCTTTCCTAATCGAGCGATTCCAATGCCAATCTGAAGAACCCCACAAAGGATGACGGTTGGGAACAAATATTCGATCCCGTGCATTGCCACTAACGAAACGACCACCACCGCCATCGCCCCGGTCGCACCGGAAATCATCCCGGGCCGGCCTCCCAATACCGCTGATATCAGTCCAATGAAGAACGCAGAATACAATCCAATCAGCGGTGAAACTCCGGCGACGAATGCGAAAGCAATTGCCTCCGGCACCAGGGCCAGCGAAACGGTAATGCCAGAAAGGAGGTCGTTCTTAAGTGAGCCGGACTGAGGACGAAAAAAATTGAGCATGCAAGTTCCTGGTTTATTACGAGTTCGCCCTGATTAGAAAGTCATGGCGAAACTGCCGATCACCTCGAAGAATGATCTTCAACGCCAATGAATGGCGATGCGGCGGCAATTCAAAAGACCGCAGATATGCTCCGACCTGCGGAACACCATCGAGTCGACGACTATAGTTATCCACACGTCTGGGTCAATATCGACCTAAGTCGAAATCAAAACCTTTAAGTACAGATTTTTCCCGGTTTAAACAAAAATCGACACACCAAGGGCGCACAATCTTCATTAGCGTCTAACTTGGTGAGACTAACACTCACTAAACCGCTTTGCCGCCGCTTCCCTGGTCGCGACACCAGTACCCAAAAATATTTTTGAAACGATTGCGGAAAACCAGCCAACATGCGAACAAGGATTGAATCGAGATCAAAAATCACCGCGCTCGTGCTCCCTCAATCGAGACATTTATATTGGTCACTAAACCGTGTGCGAGGTTTTGCTCTTTCAAAAGAAATTTAAATTAGAGAACGAGCTCATCACAACCCCCCCCACGAATCTATCCACCTCCGGCACCAACTGCAGCCAAAACCGCGTGCTGGCTCTCAATGGCCAAAACCTCTGGCTAGCATATTCAACCAGCTTGACACCTTTTCAATGCTTCCGTATAGAAACGCTTCCAAAAATTCTCTCCGTCTGAAACTTCAATGGCCTTTAAACAATTTCGGGCCTTCGCCTGCTTGATCATCCTGATGTTGCTGGGATTTCCCCCTCAACAAACGACAGCACAGGGACTGTTCTCAGAATTAAAGAACAGCGTCCGCAAGCCCCACCCTGAAAAGACAAAGAAGAAGCGTCAGAATGACCGATCAACTGAACCGTTTTTCAACCATTCCTTTGGCGAGCGGTTTTCCGGTTTAGTAGGGGGCGCTCTTTTCGTTGCAGTAACAACGCCTGTCGCCTTGCCGGTCTCAATTGCCAAGGACAACTACAAAACTCAGGCCTATTTTCCTGGCTATCCGTACCAAGACGATGCCAGAGGATACATGTTGTTCGATCGCCCTTCTCAAAATCAGCCGTTCACAAGTGAACCATTCAACTATTCGATTCAATCAAGCTTTGATTACACCTATTATTCTTCGGAAATTTCAAAAACAGGCACCCGATTTCTAATCGATACAACATCCCGTTTTGGAATCGACAGCGAATTTAGTTACTGGAATGAATCACAGCCGGGGAACAGCAGCGAGGACTTTTGGGCTGGCGATACCAATGTAATTTTCAGATTTGCCCAAACCGAGTCCTTTCAGATGCGAACTGGAATCGGGTTTAATTGGCTTTCCGATGAAGTTAGTTCTGACTTTGGATTTAACTTTACGTACAAGGGGGACTTCTTTCCGATTGCCCCGCTGGTTCTCTCGGCAGAACTGGATTTGGGCAAAATAGGAAGCGCGACTTTGTCTCACCTTCGCCTAACTACCGGCTTGAACTATCGCCACGCTGAGATTTTCATCGGATACGACCACTTTCGGCTCGCCGAGACAGAATTTAATGGATTTATAAGTGGAATTCGAATATGGTTCTGAGCAGTTAGGCCAATTTCATTCGCCAACTTCATTCGCCATTGACGGAAAGGGACAAGCCGATGAACGCTCGACACTTAGTGATTTACGTCTATTTTATTTCTGCTTTTACATTTACAGCTTGCGATCAAGCCAAGCAGACTAAAACCTCAGCTACCCCAAAGACCTCAGCCCAAAGCGATACCTCGGCTAAACCAGAAGCCTCGATTAAACCCGATCTTGCTAATTCCGATCAAGCAGAAGCCAGCCATCAGACCGATGCTGTTGCCAAGCCCGCAACATCCGAGAAGCAACCCGAACTCCAACCGAAAGAAGAAGCCTCTCCGCTCACCACCCCTCGCGGCTCTCTGACCTACCAGATGGAATTACTGAACGCAGGCGATTTTAAAAAATTGAAACCTTGTTTTACCGAACGTCTCCGCAGCAGCATTACTGCCGAATCAGTTGCAAAGGGAAAAAAAGAACTATCGAGCTACACGCTCGACGACTTGTTTGCCTCGGAGGAACGCGGCGAGTACCAGGGCTCGAAAACCTGCAAGGTGAAAATGAAAAACGGTCGGACACTCACGACATTTATACTACAGGACGGAAACTGGCTCGCTGATACGGTCTGGTTCCAGTAGTCCTGACGCTCGCTTTATTACGTTGCGAAATTACGTTGCGCAACTTGCCTACTGGCGATCCGCACCGCTGCAACCATGGCTCAACGACGCTGCGGTCTCCGGATTGGATTTTGGGAGAGCCTCCGCCGGATTCGAACGCAACGTTTCAGATTTAGCTTTTGGAAGACAGCCCTCACGATTCTTCTGTCGCGCCGTCCGACTCTCCTGGGCCGTCATCCTGAAAACTGTAAAGCCACCCCATAAAGCGACACCACAGAAGCAACGCTCCCAGAACTCCATAAAACGCCGCGAAAAACATGAGAGGAACAATAATCACCGGACTACCGTCTAATGTCGAAAGCCAGCCTGCCAATCCCACCATTGCCCCAAGGATCCACAAGTTTCCGTTCAAATACCAGAACGGGAAAAAAATAACTTTGAAGCTGATGATCATCACATGATCAAAAAGGTTCAGCTCTTCATTTAGGGAACGTCGAAAAATAAAATCAATCAGTGCGCCCATAAACAGCGCGCCGCCCATCATAATCATCCCAAATTGTTGCGTGCCATAAGTCAATTTGCCAGGCTCAAGCACTGCTTTGTGAGGCCTGACTGGATCATAAGCTACAGACACCTCGTTTCCGACCGAATATCGGCTGACCACCTCTCGGGCTGGATAATCATGACCGCCAATGACAACAACATTTGAAGCATACCTTTTTCCATCGACACGGTAGGAGTACTCGATATCAGCGGAATAGGTCACTCCTTCCTCAGTTTTGTTCTTGGTCACCTTGGAGACAACAATCGCTCCGCTTGTCATTGGCCATTCAAGACTGGCTTTTGATCGCGATGCTTGGTATTGCCCGAATAGAAAGATAAAGAAACCGATTACGATGATCGCTCCCCAAATCATTAACAGCGCGTACCGTTCGCTGCGCCCCTTAGCAAGATCTGCAGAACCATCCCAGCCTTCACTGTCGCCCATGCTCAGACCTCACGGATTCACGTTCTGCAAATGAGAACGTCCTAGGTTAAATGTCCTCTTTAGCGAAACGCTGCTTCCATGATTACCGATGTATCAACAGAAAGCGAATGATTTCTGAAAACCCGGTAATTCCCCCCCTCAATTAGCTGGGTACTCCCACCATACTCACCCCGCTAATTCGCACCTGATACAATAAGCCCTTGAGAAACCAGCTCAAGAATCCAACTCAAATTCAACCGAAAGGAACGATGAGCGATATCCCCTACAATAGACTCCCTAAAAGTTACCGGTTGTCTCAATCAACGATGCTGGCCAGTGTTGGGGTATTATTTTTTGCAAAACAGGTGCCATTCCAACTCTTGCCCCCCGCACTCCAGATCGCCATTTGGGCGATCGTTGCCGGAATAGCCGGTCTCGCGGTGATCACATCCTGTTACGTCGTCATTCGGTATCCCTACATCAGTCTCGTTTCAACCACAAAAGAAGACATATTTTCGCAGCAATTTGTTTCTAAACGTCTTTTATGGGTCGCCAAAATTATTTTCCCGCTGGGAATTCTTTTCGGTTGCCTGGGAATTACCACCGCGTTTGTAAACGGCGACGGCGACTCGAACATTCAGTTAGTGACTCTACCCTACTTTTATATTCAATTTGTTTTTTCATTATTTCTTTGCTTCCGTTACGACCCAATCGCGCATCCAACGATTGCAACCTTCATTCGGTCAACCCTCGGAATTGGTCTTATCCTGACTCCTGTCCTTCTACCAGTTTTGTTGTTAGGCAGTTTCCGTTGCAAGCAATTACTCGCAACACAATCACATTCCTCTAATGCAAAATCCCAGGCGTTTAGAAAACTGGACTGATGACGACTTGGCAAGTTTCATCGAAGTAAACAATCAAAAATTAATAGAATCACTCTTTACACGACTGACTTCACAAAAACTCTTGATGGCTTTTGATAAAAAACAAAGCAATCGTCCCATGGAGCACAAAAGAACATTCAAATTATCGCAAACAAATAGATTCGGATCCGTGAAATTAGATTTCTTCAATATAAGATAAATAAATGATGAATCACGAAATCGCGATTTCTATTGAACCGATATCAGACAACAACCAAGCAATGTTGAGAGGTGTCATCGATTATGTAAACGCAAACTCTGATTTGCGTGTCCATAAGGTCGGTGCGATTCCATTCTTTCCTATTGCCGATCTAATCGAATGGAATGGTGCAGGCGTGATCTGTACAACCGAAACGCGGGAACGACTCAATTCGGTCACCAAGCTTACGGTTCCGTGCGTTTCAGTATCGCTCCATCACAATCCTCCAGAATCGCTACCAACGGTTCACTCCGACAACGAAGCAATTGGAAAAATTGCGGCGGAACATCTTTATGGAATTGGCTTGCGCAAGTTTGCTTTCGTGGGAAACTCAAACTGGTTACATAATCAAGAAAGACTAGATGGGTTTCAGACTGAACTCCACAAAAGGAGTGCGGACTGTGAAATCATTAATGTCCAGTTTACCGATTCGGAGCATTGGGCATGGCCAGCGGAAGTTTGCCAACAGCCTTTAACCAATGCGTTAAAAGAACTTCACAAACCAATTGGGATTTTTGCCGCACACGATGAATTCGCGCACGATGTTGTGGAAACGCTCAAACGCCTCCAACTGCAAATACCTGACGACGTAGCTGTCATCGGAGTGAATAATAATCGATTGATCTGCGAAACCACCAATCCACCTCTTTCAAGCATTGCTCAATCAGCTCATCAGATCGGGTATCGCGCGGGTAAACTGTTACACGAGCTTATTCTTGGTAATCCCCCACCTTCAGAGATCATCCGGGTTCCACCTGAAGGCTTAATTGCCAGAAAGTCGAGCGATTGCTCTGCAATTAATGACGAGCGAATCGTCTCGGCATTGAACTACATTGACCTTCGCTGTGGTCACCCAATTACGGTGGTCGACGTTGCAGATCACGTTGGGGTCTCCCGGCGTAATCTCGATCAGCGTTGCATTGCGAGCCTCGGCTATCCGATGGCCGAACAAATCCGAAGATCGCGGATAAAAAAAGCACGTCAACTACTCAGTTCCACCAATCTGCAAGTCAACGCAATCGGCTTCATGTGCGGCTATGAAAGTCCCTCAGGTTTCGTACGTGCCTTTCGCGAACTAACGGGCATGACACCAGGCGAGCATCGGAGGCGGATGCGAAAATAACGCCGTATTCACTTCTAAAATTGACGTTTTTAACGGTCAGCCCACACTTTTTTCCAAATGCGCACACTTCGGTTCCAATTTTCACTCCACAATCGTCCAGCTTTCCATCAGAATAAACGCGCAAAGACGGATGGGGATTCTTTTATTGCGAAGCTCCTTGGAGTTGGACGGAGGACAACGCTGCCGACGTACGGCACGGTGGATCCGATCCGGCTTCAATTTGAACGCCTCGTGCGCTACGATCGATCCAACTTTCGCTTAAATGGCCAATAGACCATTTCCGCCGTTTGGCAAAATTACCGAAACACTTTCCATTGAAAAGGGTGACACATGACCACTTCCAAACGTCTCGCTTTCACACTTGTAGAGTTGCTAGTTGTGATTGCAATTATTGGCATTTTGATAGGCATGTTATTGCCCGCGGTCCAGCAGGTTCGAGAAGCGGCTCGCCGAGTCACTTGTGCTAACAACCTGAAACAGCAGTCGCTTGCGGTTCTTAACTACGAAAGTGCTTTTTCAAAGCTGCCCCACGGCTACGGTTTCAATGACACAGCCAATGGGGGCAACTGGCGTAAGACGTGGAGCTGGAGCGCTCGAATTCTTCCGTTCATGGAACAGAATAATGTTCATGAAGTACTTGAGGTATCAAGTAGAGAATTCAATCAGGTGCTTCCGTGGGGAAACTGGTCAAGCTGGGATCCCGTAAAAGTAGCCGCAATGCAAACAAACATCGGTGCCTTCCGCTGCCCAAGTGATCCGAGCGAAGAAGACATTAACATTTCAACAGCCTTCTGCAGCAACAGCGTTCCCAACACTCACAAGCCTGGCAAATCAAATTACGCCGCGGTCTACGCCTATAAATATTCAAACTGGTACAATTCAAACTCACGACCTGCACCCCAGGTCGAAGGTTGCTTTGGTCCACAAAACGGTATCTCACTGGCCTATGTAACAGATGGAACGTCCAATACATTTCTTCTTGGCGAGCGTGACAGTGCTCATGGATCTGCCTATTGGGTTGGAGTCGGAAACGTCAACAGCGAAGCCGCGTGGTCATCTCCCAAAGCCGTCGGCCGTGTTTTCCTATTCAAGCCCAATCCACCGTTAATTGGTCGATACTACTCTGCATTCGCAAGCATGCACCCCGGCGGCCTGAACTTTGCTTTTGCTGACGGAAGTGTTCACTTCATTGCGGAGAGCATTAGTTTCAACAACGGTAGACTTTACAATGGTACACCTCATCGATGGTGGCATAATTTTGATCAAATGGATCCCGCGACCTTTGGTGTCTATCAAAAGCTCGGCTGCCGAGCTGATGGCGAGCCTCTCGGCGGTGAGTTCTAAATTTCAACGTTGAACTCCATTAGGGTCTTTTTCAATTCAACATTTTGCTATGCCAGTCAAACGCTTCCGTTTTTTGACTGACAGAAAGGTGATTTCGCCATGTCGAATCAGCCAACACTCCGGATACTTTGTTTTTGTTTCATCCTTGCATTGGCGGGTTGCAACTCTGACGGCTTGGTAACGCTCAAAGGGAAGGTGACGGTTGATGGCGCCCCCGCTCCGGCTGGTATTTCGCTTCAGTTTCAGCCGCTTAGTGAAGGTTCACCCTCGTATGCGATCACTGATGCTGATGGGAATTACGAAGCAGAATTCTCTTTTTCAAAAAAGGGAATCATGGTGGGTAAACATCGTGTTTCGTTTATCCCCGGGGGCGGAGGCGGTGGAGACGAAGCGATGCCGGACAACATAGAAGAACTTGGTGAAAGCAATAAACCAGTGGAAAGCTCCGCTCAAGCGAACCTGAAACGGCCATCTTTCCCGGATAGCTACTGGGGGGAAATCATGCAAATCACGGTGGAAAATAAAGCCAATGTCATCGACATCCCGCTAGAAACAAAGAAATAACGGTAGACAACGACACGACTTACACCGCACAGTCGCGTCTCAACGACGCGGCAAATCAGAACCGGGGGTTTCCATCGCCCGGTGCGGGTCGTTGTTTTGGTGCCTTCCCCCGCGGCGTCCAGTTTGGATTTGGCTGGTGTGCCGAGTCCATGAAGTCTTTCAACCGCTGAACAACCTGAGGGTGCTCACGCGCCACATCCTTGCTTTCACCTAAATCATCCTCAAGGTTATAAAGCTCAATCGACCCGTTAAACATCGGAATTCGAACGGCCTTCCAGTTTGCAGATCTTATTGCCTGCTTCCCTCCCTGCTCATAAAACTCCCAGTAAAGATAGTCATGGTTGAGCTGTCCGGGATTCCCCAAAAGCGTCGGTAAAAAACTAATTGAATCTAGCCCTTTCGGAACGGAAGCGCCCGTCAGCTCGCAAACCGTCGCCATCACATCCCCAAAATAGCTCACATGGTCGGTAATACTCCCGGGCTTAATTTTTCCCGGCCATCGAACAATCATAGGAACGCGGATTCCTCCTTCATAAAGATCTCGCTTTTTTCCTCGGAGTGGACCGTTAGGATCAAATGTCTCTGTATTGTGGCCACCTTCATCGTGATGCCCGTTGTCGCTTGTAAACATGATAATTGTATTATCGCCTACACCAAGTTCATCCAACAGCGTCACGATCTCTCCGATTCCATGATCCATCCGAGTGATCATGGCAGCCTGGCCTTTGTCTTGATTTGACCAGGGCTTCTCCGCGTAAATTCCATAGTCGGGCACTTCTTGCCCATCGCCCGTGCCCCGTGTTCCCTCATTATTGGCGTGTGGAATCGTCAACGATAAATAAAGGAAAAATGGATTGCTTCGATTGCGTTTTATAAACGACATCGCTTCGGCGTGAATCAAGTCATGGGAATAATCAAGTCGTTTAGTCGCATAGCCGGGCTTGAAATACAGGTTGGCATCTTTCCTGCCCGCTGGAACTACTTCATTTCGGAGCAGAACGCGTTCATCGTTTTTCCATAAGTACGCCGGGAAATAATTGTGCGCGTGCAACTGGCTTTGATACCCGTAAAAGAAATCAAACCCCTGCCGATTAGGAACACCCTCGTGATTCGGGTTGTCCTTTGTCACCTCGCCCAACCCCCATTTTCCACACAACGCCGTTCGATATCCCTGATTCTTTAAAACCTCAGCAACCGTAACATCACTATCCCGGAGCCCCTGAACATCGGCGCCTCCATTCCCCCGGACGTACGCATGCCCCATATGTTTACCCGTCATAAGAACACACCGTGATGGCGCACAGACAGTGTTACCCGCATAAAAATTACGGAAACGCATTCCCTCTTTTGCCAACTGATCGAGCTGGGGTGTCTCGATTAATTTCTGGCCGTAACAACCAAGATCACCGTACCCTAAATCATCGGCCATAATAAAAATAATATTAGGCGCTCGCGTTTCGTCAGCATATGCGTCCGCTAAAGAAGTTTGCATGTAACCAAATGCGATTGACAGTACTGCCAGTAAATACACACGTGGAGTTTGTTGATTCATTGCTCGAAATTCCCAATCGATCGATCATAAAGACTAATTAGCAGAGCATGCAATTGAGCTGATTAAATTCACATCAGCCAAATGACTTGCGAAATCCTATCAAACGAAATCTAACTCGATTTAGTTCAAAGATCGAATTCAATGTTACCAACATTTGACGTCACTTTCACACGGCTCAATCGAATTAAACAAAATGGCACCGGTATATTCACTCGCTGAAGAGAGACCGGTGGGCGGACGGGGTGATCGAGACCATTAAGAAATTTCTAATTACTGAACTTCACAATCAAAGCCTACACCGCAGTGGTTTATTTTTTACCGGGGGTATCCACGATCTGAAAAACTTCATCGAGAGGAATCGCAAACGCTCGCGCAATTTGAAATGCCAACTCAAGCGATGGATAGTACTTTCCCTTTTCCAATGCGATTACGGTCTGGCGTGTGATTCCGACGCGTTCTGCCAGAGATTGCTGAGTCATTTCGCCCGCCTGAAATCGAAGCTCCCTAATTCGATTGTGGATGACAATCTTATCCATTCGAGATACCCCGATAACTTACAATAATTTTGCCATAGTAAATCAGGTTTGATACCACGAACCCAGCGAACAGCAAATTGACCCAAAACAAACCTTGTACTGGCGAAATCGTGAAACCAAGTTCATTCATTGTCCCTGCAATAGACGGTGGATTTACCGTGCTAGAGATTTCGTCTATCGGAACACTCAACATCGCAAACCAACACCAAATTAGCACAGTTGCTGCTAAAACTACCCCCGCCCACTTGGCTGCACCTAGTTCAATAAGCTTATCCAATTCATCAGGGTTGATTGCAGCTCCTGATTCTCTATTTGAGTTTGTAGCGATTGCGTTGATCGCATGAAAACCCGCCAATAATAGAATCAGTCCAACAACAGTGATCAGGAACACAGAAATGTGCTCCATTGGATACTGAAATGAAAAGTAAAAATACGGCACGAAAACAACGAGGATTGATACTAAACAAAACCACGCATTTTTCTCCCTAAATCCCATAATACACCCCAATTGGATTGCGAAACGAATGTAAATTAGAAATTACATAGTGTAATCTACACCTTACATTCGGTTCGTCCAGTCAACTATTGGTATAAATAATAAAATAATTATTAGTCGACCTAACCACTGGATAGGAGAGATCTAGATGAATCGCTACACCATCGATGAGTTTGTTCAAAAAACACAACAGCAAAACCTGAATCAAGGAGTTTTTGAACTTGAGACAGAACGGATGCTGGAGCTAAACCTGAATGGAGAGATGTGGACGAAGATGGGATCCATGATTTCCTACCGCGGTAACATCAAGTTTACGCGGGAAGGAATCCTCGAACAGGGATTCGGTAATTTATTAAAAAAAGCAGTGTCCGGAGAAGGCGCGCGATTGACGAAGGCTGAAGGTCGTGGGCAAGTCTATCTCGCCGATAGCGGAAAAAAAATCACAATTCTCAGCCTTGCCGGCGAGTCAATCTACGTTAATGGAAATGATCTGCTCGCCTTTGAACCGTCAATTCGATACGAAATCAAAATGATGAAGAAAATGTCATCGATGCTGGCAGGTGGACTTTTCAATATTAAACTCGAAGGTTCAGGGATGGTCGCCTTCACAACTCATTACGACCCGATCACTCTCTTAGTCACCCCGGACAGTCCTGTCGTTACTGACCCAAACGCTACCGTTGCTTGGTCTGGGTCGTTGGAGCCCCAAATTAAAACGGATATGTCATTTAAGACATTCCTGGGCCGAGGCAGCGGCGAATCAATCCAAACTGCTTTTTCTGGCAATGGCTTTGTCGTTATTCAACCCTATGAGGAAGTCTACTTCCAAGCTGGATAAGCCATCGGGAGCAATAAATATCAAATTTCGCACACCTTTTCGTACCTATTGAACATGAAGACAATCCTAAGCCTGCTGTTACTTCTCTGGGCCGCCCCTACTTTATTCGCCGACTCACCCAAAAATATCGTTCTTATCCTGGCAGACGATCTCGGTTGGGCTGACACGACGCTCTACGGCAAAACTTCGCTTTACGAGACGCCGAACATTCAGCGGCTTGCCGCGCGCGGGATGACTTTTTCCAATGCGTATGCCAGCCCGATCTGTTCGCCAACCCGTGCCAGCATCCTTACCGGACAAAATGCCGCTCGCCATGGAATGACGGCTCCTGCGGCACACCTTGCGGTGGAACGATTCGATGCGTTGGCCACCCCAACGGGGCCACCACACCAAAAGAGCACGAACGTCAAATCAACAACGCGACTCGCGTCCAATTTACCATTGCTGAGCCAACTCCTTAAAAAAGCCGGCTACACAACCGCACATTTTGGCAAATGGCATTTGGGGCGAGAACCACACTCTCCGCTTGAATATGGATTCGACGTCGACCTTCCACATTGGTGGGGGCCCGGACCGAAATCCAACTACCTGGCTCCCTGGGGTTATGAGAATCCGGATTTTAAGGAAGGAGAACCGGGCGAGCACATCGAAGATCGAATGGCAAAGGAGGCAATCTCATGGTTAAAAAATCGAGATCGCAGCAAGCCATTCTTTATGAATTACTGGCAGTTTTCTGTACACGCTCCATTCGGCGCCAAGCCAGAACTAATCGAATATTATCGAAAAAAGCTCGGCGATTCAGTCGCCCAACTCTCACGCCCCGCACTCAGAGAACAGCGACTGACATCGCACCAACCCGCAACAGGACTGCCTCAACAATCTCCGACCTACGCCGCGATGGTACATTCTCTTGACGACGCCATCGGTAGTTTGCTCAACGCGCTCGACGACGAAGGAATTGCCGACGATACCATTATCATTTTCTATTCGGATAATGGTGGAAATATTCACTGCGGTTTGGAAGAGACCGATGTATCGGGGAATGAATATATCACCGCCATCACAAGTAATCACCCGCTACGTGGCGGCAAAGGTGGAATTCACGAGGGTGGCGTCCGCGTACCGGCAGTTGTAATCTGGCCCGGCGTCGCCGCACCCGAGTCGCGCAGTGACGTTCGGATTCAAGCGAATGATCTTTATCCAACGATCCTTCGAATGCTTAATCTTGAGCAACCCAAAGATCACGTGATTGACGGCGTCGATTTCGTCCGGGCACTTCGTGGTAAATCGATGGATCGAGGGCCAATGTTCACTCTCGTCCCGGGACACGGAGGCACACCACACTGGCTCCCGCCATCGATGTCTGTACACCACGGCGACTGGAAGCTTATCCGAACCTTTCACTATGGCAAAGAAGAGAATCATGACTATCGCCTTTACAATCTGCGCGACGATATTGGCGAAACCAAAAACCTTGCCCTGGATCAACCCAACAAAGTATCGGAACTGGACAAGCTAATCGAGGATTATATCTCGGAGGCAAATGTGGTCATCCCTTTACCAAATCCGAATTTTGATCCTAAAAAATTCGAGCCGTCAAAGATAGGAATCCAACCCGGTGGGCTAAAGATGCCTCCTTCTTTTCGCTCCGCTCAACAAAAACCAATCTCTGGAAAAAACGCTAAGCCCGTCACTAAAGCATCCTTGATGGGTTGGATCGCTAAGAATGCATCGATCGCAGTCGATGGTGATTTTCTGAAAATAACGCCCACAGGGCGTCAGCCTTTTATCGCCAATAGCCGAGTTCGCCTTGCTAATCCAGTTGACCTCAAAATACGGATCA
>JAPOIJ010000285.1 GCA_029979005.1 Planctomycetota bacterium
CTTGGATGCACTCATCAAAAAACATCCTATTGATACAGAACGCATCTATGTGACCGGACAATCCATGGGAGGCGTCGGTACTTTCGGAGCCATTTCGCTTCGCCCTAATTTCTTTGCAGCGGCGATTCCCATCGCCGGTGGCTGGGATCCTTCAGACGCCTCGAAAATAAAACACCTCCCAATCTGGGTTTTCCATGGTGACAGTGACAAAGTCGTTCCAACCAAATACAGCCAAGAGATGGTAGCTGCACTCAAAAAAGCAGGTGGGAATCCCAAATACACTGAATTCAAAGGGGTCAGCCATGATAGTTGGAATCGCACCTATGACTCGGAAGAAACCTGGGAATGGCTTTTCAAGCAACGTAAAACCAACCCTTCAAAATAAGATAACGTAAACACCCCAGACCCTAGTCCGAGTCAACTCATGTTCAACCGAATCAGTCTCTTAGTTTTTACGTGGCTACTTCTACCTTTCAGTCCTGCTCTGTTATTGGCTGCCAACGATCAACCACCCAATGTCGTCTTTATTTTTGTCGACGATCAGGGCTATTACGATCTGGGATGTTATGGTGCAACTGAAGTTGAGACGCCACGCATCGATGCAATGGCTGAGCAAGGGATTCGATTTACGGACTACTACGCAGCGGCACCAATCTGCAGTCCTTCCCGAGCTGGACTGTTGACGGGTTGCTATCCGCGCCGGGTCGGCAATCAAACATGGGTTCACCGCGCCGATTCACAAACCGGCATTCACCCCGACGAGCTAACGATTGCTGAACTATTTAAACAAAACGGCTACAAGACCGCCTGCATTGGTAAATGGCACCTTGGTTTTCTCGAGCCGTTCCTACCTGAAAATCAGGGATTTGATCATTACTTTGGCTTGCTTCACAATCTTGATCCGGTTGAGGTCGTTTATTTTGAAGAGGAAGGGGGAGTCCCACTAATCCGCAATGGCGAAGTCATCAAACGTCCCGCTGACCCGGCTGAACTCACCAAGATTTATACTGATGAAGCGATCGAGTTTATTGAAAAAAACAAGGACGATCCTTTTTTTCTTTATCTTCCCCACACCATGCTGCACAAACCGCTGGGGGTCAGTGAACCGTTTCGAGGCAGTTCCAACTGGGGAGAATACGGCGATGCCATTCAAGAGCTCGACCATAATGTTGGCCGAATTTTTGATGCGTTAACCCGACTCAAAATTGATGGCAACACGCTTGTTGTTTATGCCTCCGACAATGGCCGCGGTCCTGGACGTAATCCCAAGCAAAAGATTCGCGGACGAAAACTCTCTACTTACGAAGGCGGGTTTCGCGCCCCCGCCATTGCCTGGGGACCTAAACTTGGACTGCAGACTGGTGCTGAAACAGAGGCAGTCGTTCGCGCCATGGATTGGTATCCAACCTTGGCGACGTTTGCCGGAATCAAAGTTCCATCAGAACGCGTCATTGATGGCCGTGACATCAGCCCGCTTTTAAAAGGTGAAACTGAAACGGTGCCGTACCCAGGTTTAAAAAAATCACTCAACGCTTCCGTCCCGCTACGACGGACTTGGAATCCACCCGGAGAGTGGGCAGAGCTAATTCGACGTCATGAATATAACGATGCGTTTTTCTACCACGGAAGCCAGGGAGCTCTCTCAGCCGTCCGCTGGCGTAACTGGAAACTTTATTTGAATCCAAGCCCCGAGCTTTACGATCTTGCCAAAGATCCCGGCGAATTGGAGTTAGTGCGGAACTCTGAGATCAATCGCAAACTCCGCGGAATGGCAATTATGTTTCAAGATGAAATGCAATTTGACGCCAGGCCTGCAGGAATCGCTGCGGCGCCACCGCAAGCTGATAGCCGTACAAAAATTTCAAAAACCACATTGGATAACCTCGATGCTAAACTCGACGTGACCTACGCCAAATATGGTGACAGGACACTGGAAATGGACATCTACCGGCCCCGGAGAGCTTGGGGAGCACTGCCGGCAATTGTCTGCATCCACGGGGGAGGATGGGCTAAAGGGAATCGCATTCATCACCGAAATGTTTCTCAGGCATTAGCGGAGCGAGGTTTTGTAACCGCGACCATTTCTTACCGGCTCAGTGGAGAAGCCCCCTTCCCTGCCGCGATTCAAGACTGCAAAGCAGCCGTCCGATTCCTCCGGGCGAATGCCAAAACTTATGGAATCGATACCGCTAAGATTGGAGCAATTGGACACTCAGCCGGTGGGCATCTGACCGCGTTGCTCGCCACGTCAGGTGGCGTTCAAGCACTCGAAGGTGACGGTGGATATGCAGACTTTAGCAGCGCTATTCAGGCGGCAGTTCCCATGGGAGCGCAAACCGATTTACTTTCTCAACGAACCCGTGAAATCTCATCAGCGGAAGATCGTGGACAAATCTGGCGACAGTTCCTTGGTGGATCTCTTGAGGACTCGCCCGATGTCTACCGACTCGCTTCACCGTTGGTTCATCTCGATAAGAACGATCCACCTTGCTGGTTCATTACGGGAGAGAATGATGATTCGAGTACTCAAGCCGATAAATTTAGAAGGCAAATGGGTGAGTTAGGCATCCCGACAAATCTCTCGATTATCAAAGATGCCCCACACCCGTTTTTAACGAAACAAATCTGGTTTGACCAAATGATCAACTTGGCAGATGCACATTTTAAGAAGACCTTGAAATAAACAGGTAAAGTTACTGCGTAACAAAGTTCTCTGTTTCCGGTGTATAAACACCACTTGCCTCGTTGTTGTTTTCATTCGATTCAAGAATGAGATTGTCAGGATCTATTTCAAACAAAAAATTGTACGTATTAGAATTGGCGTCTGAGACTTCACCCAAGTTACCGGAATTGGAAGTAAATGTTTCCTCAGCCCCCGCGTCAATTGGCTTGGCCATTGTAAGATAGTAATCACGCTCTTGGCCAAGCTCGGGAATGTAGACTGCCATCCGGACGCGCGTCTTGCAGTTGCCAGTCCCTTTGTATTTGAGCGGTCCGTTGTTTCGCACAACGACTTCCCAGGTGATCCGCTCCGCCGGTGCGTTGGGTTGATTATCCCGGTGCCGGACGACAACACTTGTAAACTCTAAATCAAGACCTGGTTTACCGTTGGGCCCCATTCCATAGGGGATCGGTTCGATTGTTTTTTCCCCCTGCTTTGTCGGCCGTTGATTTCGTTTGTCTGGTGCTATTTTTGGCGAGTCATCACCGGAATTATCTCCAGGCACAAAGACGGTCGGACACTCAAACAAACTGGTTTCAATGGTGCCAAGATCAAAAGTGCGAATATTTCCTGACTGCTGGTTCGAACTGGCACCGCTGAGATTTCTGACAATAGTCACGGTCTGCCATTTATATCGGAAATCATTTCCCATCACCCAAGCCTCGATCAAAATATCCCGGCCACGAACAGCATCGGGAAAAAAATAACTGGTCTCTGAAAATTGGCCATTCGAATTCGTGGTTGCCTCTCCCCAGGAACGCCCCCAGGGGAACGGTGTGACTGGTCCA
>JAPOIJ010000158.1 GCA_029979005.1 Planctomycetota bacterium
CTAGGACTTGAACTAGGCGGTACCGCAGCCTGTTGGGTCGATCTGAACAACGACGGATGGGCAGATTTATGCTGCGGTGGCACGGTCTGGATAAATGAAAAAGGTCAAAAATTCTCTCGCCTGACGACTGGACTGGGCGAGCTGATCGCGGCGGATTTTAATAACGACGGTTTTGTCGACCTATATTCATGGTCCAACTTTAAACTCTATAAGAACGTGGACGGAAAGGAATTTATCCCCGTCGATTTACCCGAACTCCCCAACAGCGTTTCCCTTGGGGCATGCTGGGCGGACTTCAATCGCGATGGCTACGTTGATCTCTATGTAGGCGGATACGAAGATTGGGGAAAAGGAATCACCTACCCGGATCTATTTCTCATGAATGAAAAAGGGACGGGATTTCAGCTTGCGAGAACGGACTCTCAATATCGCGCACGAGGAATTACTGCCTGCGATTACGACCTCGATGGCGATCCAGATATCTATGTCTCTAATTACCGCCTCCAACCGAATCTGTTATGGGTGAATGATGGAGCAGGAAATTTTGAGAACAAAGCTCCCATCGTCAACGCTGTTGCCACCTCGGATCAATTTGGCGGTGGACATTCGATCGGAGCAGCTTGGGGGGACTTTAATAATGATGGATTGATGGATTTATTCGCCGGTAATTTTGCCCATCGAGACAGCCGCGGCAATCAGCCACAGTCGAGGTTCTTAAAGAACCTGGGCTCCGATAAAGAATATGCATTTGAAGATTGCGGGACTTCTGGAGTTTTCTATCAAGAATCATATGCCAGTCCAGCGGTCGGTGATTTTGACAACGATGGGAATCTGGATCTGTTTTTTACAACCGTTTACGGAACCGCCTCATTTGGAAAAAAGAACAATGCTGTGCTTTACAAAAACCAGACCAACTTTCAATTTTCAGATGTCACCGCTGCCAACCAACTAGGGAATTTACCACCCACCTACCAAGCAGCCTGGGCGGATTATGACCGGGATGGCGACTTGGATTTAATCACGGCAAACAAACTGTTCCAAAATCAACTAGCCAATGGGCACTGGTTGAAGGTTCAGGTACAGGGAAATGGAACCGATTTAAATCGATCCGCAATCAGCACTGTTGTGAAAGTCACTTCCGATAAACGAACATTCACCAGAGCGGTCGAAGCGGGGACTGGCCAGGGAAATCAGAATGACCTGACACTTCACTTTGGCCTCGGGACTGTGAACGCCCCCGTTTCAATCGAAATACTCGGGCCTAACCAAGACTCCCAATCATTTAACTCGGTTGAGGTCAATCGTCTGGTTACGATTCGACAATCAGGAAACGGAACTTTTGAACTAAACAACGACAATTGATTTTCAAAAACCGCTATTCCTTTAACGGCGCCCATAACCGAACATCGTCATAGTAAATCTCGCCACCTCCCCGAGTTGGCAAATTAATCCAGGATTTTGGGGCGTGGAATCGATCGTGCCGCGCAGTCAGAGTCGGCCCATCTTTTAACTGTACCACCATTTGTTCGCCTTTGACTTCCAGCACAAAGGTATACCATTGGTCGGACTGAATCTTAAATGGATCCGAAGTAAGTATTTCAACCTCGTCATTTTCGAGTTTGGTATTTTTGTCCTTGATGAGCGAGATACCGTCTCGTTTGTGAAACGTAACCCGCCCGACATGTCCGGTACCACTTTGAAACGTTCCGTCATTAAATCCAAAGTGCGCACCACTCATCTTGCCTGTCAATTTGAATGACATTTGGAGAATACAATCTTTCACGGGAACCACCAGCTTCGAACTTGGCGTGCCACCGTTGTGCTTGGTCCGGCTTTTCTGAAATTCTTCGGTTGCGGGGATTCCGTGAAGCGCTCCCTTACTGACGTTCCATCTGGTTTGATGTAACGGATTCCACTGCGGTCGAATCGCGTCATCCTCAAAACTATCTGAAAAAATCAATTTTCCCGGCTTCATTAAAACAGGCGTGATCGATGGTTGGTCACTCACTTTCTTTACTGCTGGCTCTTGATCCGATTTAGAGCCTTTCATTTCAGTAGATTCCTGTGCCGCAAGAGAGGCTGCCAAAAGAGGCGGAGCCAACAGCGTTAAACCAAAAAAATAACCAACCGTTTTAAGCTTCAAATTCATTTTTCGTTGTCCAGGACCGGTACAGGAAAAAGCTCAGATGGGGTTCGAGCTGATTGGAATAGTTTTAGAAAACTCGCTGCGATTTCCGGCTGTTGCGTCGCGAGATTATTTGATTCGCCAATGTCATTCGAAAGGTCATAAATTTCAACATCGCCCAACTGCTTTTTTGAACTGTTGCGAACTGCCTTCCAATTGTCTTTTCTCAATCCCTGACGAGTTCCCAGCTCCCAATACAGGTATTCATGTTTTCTCTGAGCGGCACGGCCTAATAATTCAGAAACAAAACTAATGCCATCAATCTTTTCAGGAACTTGAGCCCCCGCTAATTCTGCGAACGTTGGAAACAAATCTTGAAAACCAGAAATATGATCACTTTCAGTACCCGGCTTAATTTTCCCGGGCCAACTTGCCACCAAGGGCACCCGAATGCCTCCTTCGTAAGTCGCTCCCTTTTTGCCGCGCAGAGGGCCAGCAGCTTCAAAATGGGTGAGTGTTTTACCAGCTCCGTGTGGACCATTGTCGGATGAAAAAATTATAAGTGTATTTTCAAGTTCACCCATGGCTCGCACCTGTTCGACGATTCGCCCAACATCTCGATCCATTCGTGAGATCATGGCAGCCTGTGTTTTCTGATTTGCCGACCAATTTTCCCCTCGGTAGGGCGCTATATCAGGCACTTGAAAACTTGTATGAGGAATCGTGTAAGGTATGTAAGCAAAAAATGGCTCATCACGTGGAGTCGAAATAAAATTCAATGCCTGCTCGGTAATTAAATCGTGTGAGTACTGCTGTTTCTGGCCTTTTGCATTTCCTGTGAGAAGTACTTTTTTATCGTTCTTCCAAAGATGCCCCGGGTAGTAGTTATGCGCTTCCCGCTGACAGTTGTAGCCATAAAAATGATCGAACCCTCGAACCACTGGATCGCCCACGGATCCGGGATAACCCTGCCCCCATTTTCCAAATGCACCCGTTGCGTAGCCAGCTTTCTGCATCACCTCGCCCAACGTGACATATGACTTTGGAATAGGTACGTTTCCCTCAAATTCCAGCGCCCGGTTACCACGAATCGGACAATGGCCCGTGTGAAGCCCCGTTAATAGAACGCACCGAGCAGGCGCGCAAACTGGAGCGCCGGAATAATGGTCGGTAAAACGCATCCCGGTCTTTGCGAGACTGTCAATGTTCGGCGTCTTAATTAACTTCTGGCCATAACACCCTAAATCTCCGTAACCTAAATCATCCGCCAAAATGTAAATGATATTGGGGCGCTTTTCAGTTGCCTCGGCAACACTTGTCATTAACAAAGCAGCTAAAACTAGCAGAACACATCGCACTGAATGGAGAATCCACATTTTCAAGTCTCATAAAAAAACAGCAAACCAACCCAAAAAAAGACACCGCCAACTCGGTCAGCGATGCCTCTTGGGAATTCAGGCTTCTTGGGAACTCAGTCTTGGGACCTCAGTATACCCACTTCGATCAGGCGGTGGGAAATAAAGAAAAATACATAAGCTAAAAATCACTTACCTTTGCCAAACGACTTACCTTTAACGCTCGGTTTTCCTTTTGAGTTACCTCGTGAATTTTGAAAAACAAAAGTCTCGCCAATCATGTCTTCAATTTCTTTCTTCTGAGATGGATTCAATTTAGAAAGCAATCGACTTCGAGCCTTATCTTGTATTTTCGCAATTTCTCGCTGGATATCTTCCTGCATCTGCACTTGATATTCTCGCAACTCCTGCGCTTGCTCATCGGTAATCTTAAGATCAGATTTAATGGGGTCAGCCGTCAATACTTGAACCAGGTCGCGCCGTTGCAGTAAAGACTGCATCCTCAACTGCCTCAGTCGTTTAACCTGATGAGGAAGCAGCAATTCATTCATTTCCCGCTCCGCAGAGTCGCGAATTTCCTTTATTTGACTAGGAAGATTTTCGGTATCTGTGAAATCAATTTGCCTTAACTGATCTGCCATTTCCTTTTGCAATGTTCTTTGCCGCTCCTGAAACTCTCGATACTGGTCGTCAACCATCTCGATGTCTTCGCGAATACGCGGGTTCGCCAAAAGCCCGAGTTCGCTACTCGCGGTACCGTAACGCGAGGCAGTTGAACCAATAGGCATCCCCTGAGCGATATCATTAATCAGAGGAATCAAAGATCGCAATTCGGGATTTTCTGCCGATGCCCTTTTAGCAGAACCAATGAAATTTCCGTATTCCTCTTTGGAGTCAAACATCCCTCCCGCGCCTTCCTTGCCCCCTTTTCCCTGACCGAAACATGGAACGGCTAAAGCCAACATAAATAAACAAACCAGAATATAATTAATTTTCATTATTCCAAAACCTTTAGAAACCATTTCAAACTAGATTCAACTTGCTCAACCGTTATTTCAACCAATCAGTTTTTTTAACTCAATCGCTGTCTACTGACCCCCACTACTCCGAGAGTGTGAGCGAACCCAACAAATACGCAATCTTTACGTAAATATACGACAACCCGCCGTAACTGTCAACCGAAGAGTCATTTAGCCCTGCCGATAATAAGACGACACTGTCAACAACTTCTTCCAAACCAGTCCAATCCAGAAAACCTATTCCAGAGAACGACTACTGATGCCCCGCCAAGCTTTTGACCTTCTTTTGCAATGCTCGCAGCCGCTCAGCATGCCCCTCGCGGGCGATTTTTTGCGCTTTCGGGTCAAGACCATGATTCGTAGCTTTGTCATAAGCAACTTGCTCATTTTTCATCTCGCTCACTATCCGGGAAAACTGTTGATCCAGTGTTGCTTCCAGCTTCGCAATCACACTGGCCTTACTTTTGCCAGTGCTAAAGAAACGCCGCTTGTCTTTCATCTTTCTCGCCATCTCAATTTCTGCTTTCAATGCAAAAATCTCACCGATATCAAAGTGCCCTTGTTCATGGTCGAGAAGTCGGACGTTGTACAATTCCCGATTCCATGATTTTTTTGTCAGCATTATTGAGTAAATATCTAGGTCTGTTACGTAGATTTGAAACCGCTGATTCTTTTGGTGTAATTGATAACGATAATCGTATCGCACCTCTATCTCAGTTGAAGCCGCAAAATTCTTGATCGAATCGGGCACTGTTCCTTGATAATCTTTTTTAACCAAGGGTCCGTGCTCATACCGTCGAGACTTTGCAACCGAATCCTGAGCTAACACCAAGCCAGCAGTCAGCGGGACGAGGCAAAAAATTGATACCGCAGCCGTAAAACGCACCAAAGCCGTTGTCCAGTTAAATTTAGAATCCAATAAAACTGCCTAAAATAATTGCCACATGGGGAAAGTGACACCCGCCACCGGTCAATGCATTTTAACAATCACGGCGGGCAGTCAACTCGGCAACAATCTCCGGACTATTTTCGGCGAAGCAGAAATTACTACTCAGACTCGCTTAAACAATACAACTTCGAGGCCGTTCGCAATAACAATTTGTCACCTACCACCGCCGGAGATGCGAGAGACAGTTCGGCCAAATCACTTGTTTCAAGAATCTTGAACTCAGGTCCCGGCTGAATTGTATAGGTCATTCCATCTTCATTTAGACAGAAGATTTTACCATTGTAGGCCCACGGTGAGGCAGTGAATGAACCACGGGGTTTCAACCGTTGCTTACCATAGACCTCCACTCCGGTTTTCGCGTCATGGCAAGTCAAAAAACCAAAATCATAAAGCGTATAAAGATAATCACCATAAACCAGTTGCGTGGTGTTATAAGGCGCAGACCGCGGCGTATGCCAGGCAATGAACTCGTTCTCGGCGTACTTTTCCGCATTAGGCGCGAGGTCACCCTGCGCTCCGGGTTTAATTGCAAACGTATTTTTATGAGGTGCGCCCACATAACCGGAAGCTAAATAACACAATCCGTGAGCCGAAAAAGGAGACGAAATTACAAGATTCGCTTTGCCGTCGAACTCCCACAGCACCTCACCCGCCAGCGAATACCCTCGATACTTTCGCTGCCCAGGAACAACAATTTCTGTCCTGATCTCGTTTTCCCATACAAATGGAGTAGACCAGGTATGGGTTTCATCACGTTTCTTGTTCCAAATTTCTTTACCGGTAACTCCGTCATAGGACGCAATCCAGGAACTCTCCATATTGTCATAAACGACAATCAGCCTCCCATCGTGAATTACTGGAGAGGACGCTGCCCCCCAATCATTGAGAGTTTTTTTGGGTTCTATCTTTTTTGACCAAATTGAATTGCCGTCCAGGTCGTAACAGTAAATCCCCACATCTCCAAAAACGACAAATAAACGCTCACCGTCACTCGCGGGCGTCTCGGCGGCATATGAACTTTTGGGGTGACGCGGAATTAAAGGCTGTCCTGTGTGAGCTTCCTTTTTCCAAATCTGTTTGCCACTATTAAGATCAAAACAATACACCATCCAATGATGCAGCCCCTTTGCTGGGTCTCGGACCCCTTCGCCCAAATAAAGTCCTTTTTTCGGTTTTACATTTTCCTCATCACCGATAACCGCCGTCAAAAACACACGATCCCCTACAACAACTGGACAAGACCAACCCCAACCGGGCACGTCCGCAACCCATTTCACATTCTTGGTTTTTGACCACGATTCCGGCAAACCCGAATTATCAGGCGCAAGGCCATCTGCATTATTTCCTCGAAAACGCATTGAACTCGGCGAATCCGAACTCACGTTTTGTGCTGTACTTACCCGCTCACCCCAGCTCAAACCGACGCCCATACAAAAACAGACTACGCCAAGCCACTTCGCAATATTCGAATTCATCGCCACAAACCCTTTAGCATCGGAAATAATTGATTGTGCGAGCTACCACACGCGCCGGAAAAAATTACAGCCTTCGAGCCTACTGCCTCGCTGATCAACAGTTCGATAGAACGCATCAAAGTGCTCTTTACCAAACTTGATCTTCAGAAACATTTAGCTCAAAACCATCTTCGAAACTTAAGAATTAAATGCAACTCAATTAGTAATCAATCTTCGTACTTATTACAAAATCCTGCTAATTATCAGCTTTGTTTGACAGCATACGACTTCCCTCTCAAAATGACACCGCGTAGTTCAGCGACTAAAATTGACAGTAATTTAAATCATCTACGAACCACCTAATGTGGGTACTACCAAGCTCAGTCTAAATTGAATGCCGACCAATGAACCAACTCAGACAAATTAACTCGCCACTTCTAAGCCTCTGCCTTTGTTCATTACTTTGTTTATTAGCAACTCGACTATCTGTTGCGCAGTCGCCTATTGAATCTGGAGTGAAGCCGTTCCTTGGAACGCCTGTTTTGGAATCCACACAAGTTTTCAAAAATGAACGGTTTCCCAACGTCACCGTAACACTTCGCGGGACGGTTCTGGCGTCTTGGGGCAGTAACCATATTCGCGTTCGCCGAAGCGAAGATGGAGGTAAAACCTGGGGACCCGAATTATCCATAACGAAAACTGGAATTCACGGAGGTGGAACAACCGTCGACGAAAATACGGGAGACATTTTAATGTTTGTCGAAGACCGCCATCCACCGGCACCATTGACGATGTATCGCAGCCAGGACGATGGTAAGACTTGGAAAGCTGACGAGATAAAAATTGAACCCGATAAAAATGGTCATTTGCCTTCAATGCATATGAACGAACACGGCATCACGCTGCGGCATGGGCCTCACCGTGGACGCCTGATTCGTGCATCGAGATACTATGGAAAAAAGAACGATCGATCCGAGTGGCCTAACCACTACACCAACGCGATTTTCAGCGACGACCATGGCAAGTCTTGGAAAACCAGCGAGCCATTCCCCGAAAACGGCACTGGTGAGGCAACCCTTGCCGAACTGGCAGATGGAAGAATTTACTACAACTCACGCGTCCACTGGCAAGAACGTCCCAACAACACTCGTCGCAGGAGCGCGATCAGCGACGACGGCGGGCAAACCTGGAAAGACTGGGACATCGTTGAAATCCTGCCCGATGGACACCAACATCGATCCTACGGATGCATGGGAGGATTGACCCGGTTACCTGTCGCCGGGAAGGACATTTTAATCTTTAGCAACATCGACACCGAAAAACCCAAGCGTGAACGAGCTACCGTCTGGGCAAGTTTTGATGGCGGAAAAACATGGCCAGTCAAACGCCTGATCTTCGCCGGGGCATCGGCCTATTCTTCCTTGACCGCTGGCCGACCGGGAACCGCCTCCGAAGGCTGGATCTATCTCCACCACGAAGGAGGGCCAAATGGCGGGTCACAGATTGCCCGATTCAATCTGTCCTGGATTGCTAATGGCGAATTAACTGGTGATGGAGAAATCCCGGAAGGCATTCTTAGACCATAGATTCGGCCTTGGCATCCCCGCCAATGAAATTCAACCGGTATGCGATTGATTCTTGTTTACTCACGAAAACTCGATTTAGGTTAATTAAACGATCTCAGTCAGCCGGAGCACCCGACAACAAAATCAATCGTCTGCGTTCTTTGGGCGAGCATAATTCCGAAGCAATCGGACCATCTCGGGGCGACGGCGCCGAATTTCATCCATCCCAAAATTCCTGCCGGTTGCTCTACCAATGCCTTGATAGATTTCCTCGGCTCGTTTACTCAAATCAGAATCAACAACCTCGACAGGAGTCTGGCCATCACCATTTTTTTTATTTCGATCCGCACCATTCCGAAGTAATAATTCAACAAATTCGAAATCACAAAGAAACACCGCAATGTGTAGAGATGTATTTCCATCGCGATTGCTTCCCGAAACCCGTGCCCCTTTTTGGATTAGAAATTCACCAACCTCAACATTGCCAAACAGGGCGGCCTGACCAAGCGGAGTGGTGCCGCTTTCAGGATGGCGAGCACTCACGTTTGCACCGCGACGGACCAAATCTTTTACCTTGGGTAAATCATTTTCAGAAATTGCTTTCCAAAGTCCCAAACGCGCTGGAACTCGATCTCTACGTATTTTTTTCTCGGCCGCCATCGCCGCCGACTGGTCAGCGGTAACATGAAATATGAAATCATTACTAAACAGGCCATTCGGGTTTTGAATCTGAAGCATATGCAAACCCTGAGATGGCAACTCCACTAACTCAATTTCAACGTTATCCTCGTTCGTTGCGACATTACCGGCCACACGACGCCCATCGACAATCACGACCGCACCTTCTGCAATATGGCGACCGCTAATCGACATCTTCAAATTCCCATCATATAAGAACGGAAATTTTTGATGCCCTCGCTGAGCGTGTAAGGAGCCCTTGGTCCAGAGTGCCGGTTGTGGCACCTGGTCCCGGTGATTGATTGCATGCCTCGCGGTAAACGTACCGATAAAAAGACCCTGACTTGCCAGGTGTAGTAATTCTTCACGCGAATAAGTCTCACCTAATTCAAAGGTGCTCGCCACATAAGCCCCGGCCGTCGAAACCTTTGAAACCTTTGAATGTCGATCAAGCATTCGATACGTTCCACCTTCTAATTCAGCATCAAACTGCAATTCTACGGGAGATGACGATTTGCGATCCAACAAAACACCATCCACCTGCAGTACAACGGCTCCCTCAGTAGACGCCGCCTCGAGGGCGTTAAGCAAATCAGCCGATCGCCCCTTTTCCGCCGAAAATCGATTCAAGGTCACCTGTCGACCCAAAGCCCCGGAAACTCCAGTACTTCCCTCAAGAACCATCTTCCAGACAGGATTGAATCTTTCTCGACCGCCCCAGGATAATTTCCAAATCGATTCTTCGTCTAAACCACTCTCAGCGATCCTGCGAAAGAAGGGAAACTCGACCATGTTCAACCGCCCCTGCGGAAGAATGAGCCAACGATCGTAAGCACCTCGCCAGGTTGGGGCGTCCATTCCAGTCCCGGGCGTATTCGTGCTCACTAAATAGGGCATCCGATGACAGTCCCCACAAACGTTGAACTTAGTCTTCGAGGGATCATCGTCACCGGTAATATGAAACAATTCAAAACCTTTTTTAGCTTCGCGCGATAAGACATTTGTGTAAGCCCTGCGCTGAGCTGGCGGAAACGGGATGTCGAGAAGAAATTTAGACAGCGCATCTCGCTCGCTTTTCGACAGGGCGCCTGCCTTTCCCTCGTCGTTAACTACACTCCATCCAACGCCACTCATGGTGGAAGCGAGCGAACCATCAACAACACTTCGAACCGATGAAACCGGAACGTTCGGATCACTATTAGGTTCTACGTGAGCGCGAACGTTTGCACTGTTATTACCTCCATA
>JAPOIJ010000089.1 GCA_029979005.1 Planctomycetota bacterium
CGAAACGGGTGCTCCCATAATGTCCAGTAACGGTAGCGATATTGCTGCACCAGCGCCACGCAGGACAGTACGGCGGGAGATGCGACGGGTTCTAATATTCATCCGATGCTTCTTTCGGTAGTTGCCGGTAAAGGAAAGGTTGGCTATTGATGACACTTTTGATTAGTGTTTGAAAACGATAGTCATTCTCAGTTGTCTTCTTAACGATGGTTCGAATCGTCTGCTCATCGTAGTATTCCAATTGTCGCCCGAGAGCGTAGGTCAGCATCTTTTCCGTGACTTGACGAGTGAGATCTGGCAATCGTTTGGAAACAAGAATATTTTTTAGTTGCTGCGAACCTTCGAATTGCGTGCCATCGGGCAATTGACCGCGCGCGTCAATTTTCATCCCAAATTGCCGAGTGCGATACCTGCCAAAATTGTCATAGTTTTCCAAACTGAATCCGATGGGATCCATTTCCTGATGGCAGGAGCTGCAATGGATGTTATTGCTGTGCTGTTGGACTTTCTCTCGGAAAGATAAGTCGTTCCGTTCGAGAACCTCTTCCGAAATTTCGCTTACATTGGGAGGGGGCTCAGGAGGAGGGGTACCCAGAATTGTATCGAGCACCCAGTGCCCGCGGACGACGGGACTGGTGCGGTCTGGAAATGCCGTGATAGACAAAACGCTGGCCTGCGTCAAAATTCCACCACGCAGTTGTGTCTTCAGATTTACTTTTCTCATTGCCTCGCCAGTGATGCCGCGAATTCGGTAGTGATTCGCGAGTTCTTCGTTTAGAAAAGTGTAGCGGGCATTGATCAGCTCTGAGAGCGGTCGGTCGTTACGAATCAGTGAATGTAAAAAGAGTGCCGATTCAGCCCGCATTGCTGTCATTAGCGACTCGGTACACCATGGATTGTCAATTGGATCTTGTCGGCGACGAATTCCGACATCCTCGAATCCCAGCCACTGCCCACCAAAAATATAGCCGAGTGTTTTTGCCCTTCGGTTTTTTAGCATGCGATCTATTTGCGATTGCAAAACTTGGTGATCAGAAAGGCTGCCTTGTTCAGCCAGTTGAAATAGTTCTTCATCCGGCATGCTTGCCCAGAGAAAGTAAGATAGCCGTGACGCCAGGTCAAATTCATTGATCCGTTCCGGGCTTGAACCTTTCGGCGTTGATTCAATTTTTAGTAAGAATTGAGGCATCACAAGAACAGCGGTTAGCGTTTTTTGAATTGCATGTTCGAACTGTTGGGGATCAGAGAATTCATCGAGAAAGATTTGCTGAAGTCCGCTAATTTCTTCCGTTGTCGCTGGCCTCCGAAACGCTCGTCTAGAGAATGCCGTTAGAATGGCTGTGGCCCGGTCTTTGGTGTTTTTATGCGTTTTGCCTGGTTTAAGGATTTGCGCTTTTGCAAGCTCCATTAGCGGTGAGGCATTCTCAGCAAATACGGTCGCCATGATTGCCTCTGCCGACTGCGAATATTTTTCGAAAAGGCTGCCCTGTAAAAACAGTGTGTTGGCGCTGTTTTTAAATCCGCTGCTACCACTTAAATCTTGAGGGAACTTTGCAGTATCTGCGAGGTCGACGCCAATCAAGTCACGAATCGTATGACGGTATTCTGAGTGGGTCAGTCGGCGGGGCGGCGTATAGCCGGGCTGGATTACCGAACTGTAATCGAAGTGCTCAATTGAAGTTTGAAACCAGTTTTCAAATTTCTGTTTTTCGGCAGCCTCTAAAACCACTTCGTCAGGTGGTGGCATGTCGCCGAGTTGAATTCGCTGCGCAATGTTCCTCCAAACTGTTAGGTTTTCGACTAGCGGGCGATGTTGGAGAATCACCGACAAATCTAATTCACCCTCCGAGTTAGCGCCGGAATGACAGTCGAGGCACGTTGTTTTTATGAGGTTAAGTCCGAAATTGTTCTCGGTTTGCGATAAGGCCTTATTGGTTTCAGAAAACAACAACCAAGCAAGCAAGAGGCTGGCCAACAGCATCTTAAGGGAAAGAAACTGCCATCGTTGACAACTTGCTTGTTCGGTTAATATTGTTCTCATGCCTTGCCCAATGCTTTTTGGCTAGTCTTTTATTAGCTCTGCTAGAACTTCTGTAGCTTCTTCCGTTTGATCAGACCAAATGTGCAGTTCAGCAAGCTTCATTCGAATCAAGTTTTTGATTGGCTTTGCTGGGTCGGTGTCAAGCAAGTGATTTAACACTTCGATAGCTTCCTCTTCATCATCAACTATTTCTTCCATTTGCATCAACGCATAGGCAGCGGTGGCTGTTTCGTTCTCTGCAATTTCAGCTAATTGGCGAATAACTTCAAGTCGCCCAAGTGTTGTTTCGATTTCACCATGCTCGTTTTCACGATCTTCATAAAAATCCTCGACATCGTGTTCGTAGCCGTCATGCTCCTCTTCCTCGTGCTCTTCTTCATCTTCTTCATCGTACTCTTGATCCTCATCTTCCTGAATCGGATTAAATCGCCCTTCCTGGAGAGAGGTTGCTGGTATACCGTCAGCCGTGGCAACTTGAGTGTTTACAAGCTGGTTGGTGAGGATCAGCATCGCACACAGTGTGAGGCAAGTTAGGATGGTTAGAATTGGATTGTTAATACGCATTTAGGATCTCCTGGATGGGTACGTGGGAGTCAGCTTATTTTGCTGAGGGATAAAATTAGAAGCTTTAGGTTGTGTATCTCTTTTTGCGTCATTGCCATTTGGGGGAGACTTGGAATTAGAAATGGCTCCCCATCGGCTAGGTCTTCGCCAAAAGCTCGGCGGAGAGCTGGCTGGTTTAGATTTTTTTTCAAGTAGACGACGGCTTATCACCAGAGGCGCCTGTGAGGATTTTGTTAGGCGTGTTTGTGTTTTGGCGAGCGAGGTGGACTTCAGGAACGTATTTTTGATGGCGTGGTCTTTTTGAAAAACTTTTTTGGTTTGACCACTCAGCCACAATGAGGAACGGGGCGGAGTCTGTGATTTCGAGTTAGATTTTTTTGAGAGTAAAATGGGTTTAAGGGTGGCCGGCTTTGACGGGGAGATCGCCCAGATGAGACCGAATGTTAAACCCAAGAGGATGGTGGCAACGAGACTCCAGCGAATGAGCGGGAGGTAGTGGAGGTTTTTTTCATGAATCGGGGAGACTTGCAATGGCGAGCTAAGAGGCTCGCGAGGCCCCAAAATATCTGAGAGATCTCCGGGATACTCGTTTTCTAAATAACGTTCTTTGAGTCGTCTAATCTCGCTTTCAATCGGTTTCATTTGCGAAAATCTCCTTCCGGAAATTTTTGTTGTAATTTTTTGGTTGCCTGGCTCAATGTTGCTTTTACTGTGCCTATTGAAATTTCCATGACCTGAGCAATTTCTTTTAGGGGTAAGGATTCAAAGTAACGAAGAATAATGGCTGTTCGTTGTCGCTCGGGGAGTAAATCGATCCGGTGCCGAAGCTCTTCTAGCTCGAGATTTTTAGACGCTTCGGTCGGGGTTGCTGACTCAGTGGACTCAATTTGACCTGCGGTGTTTTCTGAGGCCTGGTTCCAGTTTTTATCCTGTCGCTGAAATTCACGGCAGACATTGTTGGCAATTCCAAGTAGCCAGGTGGAAAATTTTCCACTGCCCCGAAAGCTGGCAATGCTGTTGATCATTCTCATGGCAGTTTCCTGGGTTGCATCAAGAGCGCGGCTATCACTGGGCATTTTGGCCCTGCAAAAACGATAGACTAAATCTTGATGTTGGCGCAACAGTAACTCCAGAGATTCGCGATCACCATCGCGGGCGGATTTCCAAAGCCGAATGCTTGGGTCTGCACTCAATTGACAACGCCTGATAAAGGGGACCGCTGGATTGTTACCGGTGAGTGCAAGTTGGAGCGGAAAGGATTAGTGAAAAAATAATTTTTTTTCATTATCCTCAAATTGTGTTTCCAAGCAGGAAGAATAGCCAATTAGTTAAAAGATAGTCTGTTCCAAACGATAAGCTATTCAAACTCAGCCTTTAAAACGGAACGGACGTGATCCAGAACTTGCGATTGCACTTCCTCAAAATCGTTGCAGTCAATAAATGCACCTGCGGCAGCTTTATGTCCGCCTCCCCCAAATTCGTTGGCGACAACATTGGCGGCTGAATCACAACGGCTTCGGAAACTCATTTTGAAGCCGCCGGATAGTTGCCCGACGATGATGACTGCGAATACCGTTCCGTCAATTTCAAGTGCGAGATTGATCAAGTCTTCGGTGTCTGTTGGTTGAGCTCCGGTTTTTTCGTAATCGTCTGAGAGGATGAAAGTATGGGCAAGTTTGCCATCTAGCTCGGTTTTAATTCTTGCGAGCACAGTTCCTCGTAGACGCACTCTACCTGCTGTCTCTCTTTCATAAAGGTCTCGGTAGATGTCGGCAGGAATTGCGCCGCCGGCAAGAAGTTTGGCGGCCGTTTCGTAAGTGATTTCTTTGACTGAGTTAAAACGAAACCAACCAGTATCGGTTGCAAGGGCTGCGAAAAGCGGAGTAGAAATTGCCGGAGTCAACGGTACCCCAAGGCACTCGGCCGCGTCCACGCACATGCGTCCAACTGCTTCAGCAGTTGTGTTCTTAAACAGTTCGGCATCGATGTCGTCTTCGCCAACGTGATGGTCAAAGATGATTTTTTTATAAGTAGAATTCCTGATGACATCTGCCATCGGGCCAAGTTGAATCCAGGCGCTAGTGTCGAGAATGATGTGAAGGTCCGCATCTTCAAAATCTTTTGCTTCGATGTCTTGGTCAATACAGAGAATTCTATTTTGGGGATCCATGAATTTTAAATTTTCAGGTACCGTTTGGCCGCAAACAATTCGAACCTGTTTCCCCAAAGCTTCAAGAATGCCTGCCATACCCAGGCAACTCCCAAGCGCGTCGCAGTCAGGGCGAATGTGGCTGGTTAATACAATGTTGCTCGCCGAATTAATAACTTCACGGAATCGAGGCCAGTCGACATTCATTTTCATTTACTTTCACTACTTATTTTTTTGGCGCGGGAAATCGACCGGGAATGCCGGTCAAATTAAAGATCAGAATATCGCCTTGCGATGGCCCGCGTGGATTGCACGTCTAAGTCTAATTGATCGGTTAGTTGTCGCGGGGTTTCAAATTGCCGAATATCCCGCAGACGACTAATAAAATCAACCTCGATCGCTTCACCATAAATGGAACCCTCAAAATTAAGTAGGTGGGATTCAACTTTAGGTAGGTGCTCACTGAAGGTTGGGTTGGGGCCGATGTGAATAGCCGACCAGTGGGATCTTCCATCGACATAGGTTCTGCCCGCGTAAACGCCATTCGCGGGAATTAGTGTATCGATGGCATCCAGATTGGCGGTTGGAAATCCAATTTTTGCGCCTCTTGCCGCCCCATGAGTCACCATGCCTCGAATTCGATAGGGCCGCGTTAGAAGCTGCCTCGCTTGGTCCACATCTCCAATACGGATAAGCTCACGAATTCGACTGCTCGATATAAACGATTCTGAATTCTCAAGTTTGGGTTCTACAATTTGGAGTTCTACTGATGATTCCTGACACAATTCACTAAGCCGATCGACGGTTCCTTCACGGCCCCGGCCAAAGTAAAAATTGGGTCCTTCCACCATCGCTTTGGCGGACAGTTTTTCCACTACGATCTGATTGAAAAATTCCCGATAGCTTAGCTCCAATAGCGCTCGATCCGTGGGGTAGGCGATGACGGCGTCAACCCCCAGGTCAGCCAAGAGATCTGCCTTGCGATTGGTCCACGTCAGCGGAGGTGGGGTCTGATCAGGCCGAAGGATTCGGACCGGGTGCGGGTCGAACGTGAATACAATGGCCGCTCCTCCATCCCGAGAGGCAAATTGCTTTAATTGATCAATGATCACCTGATGTCCCCGATGGACACCGTCGAAATTCCCGATCGTCAGCGCACCACCGCGGAGCGATTCAGGGAACTCGGTAAGACTGCGAATTAATTTCATTGAAATTTTTTGAACGGGGCCGTGAGGAGGAAACGAGTCGTTATAGAAAGCGGTTGGTGGTTGGGTTTAACCGATGGTTTTGAATGTCGGGAATTCGATTGTGAACTGCGTGCCTTGATCGACTTCAGATTGAACGTTGATTCTCGCATCGTGGGCCTCGATGATCTTTTTGGCGGTAGGCAGGCCGAGTCCAGTGCCGCCGTCTTTTGAAGTGTAAAATTCCTGAAACATATTGATTAATGCCGAAGCTGCCATGCCGCATCCCGTGTCGATTAAATCTAACGCGACACCTTTGCGAGTGGTGCGAGTGCGAGCGACGAGTTGGCCACCGCCAGGCATGGCTTCCATGGCATTTTTAACCAGATTAACCAGAGCCGCCTGAAGTGTCTGAGGGTCGAGATTAATGCTTGGTAATTCGGCGTCTAGGTAGCGAATGATTTCCACGCCCTGTTTAGCCGCCTGAGTTTCGAAAAAGTCAAGCACCTGGTCAATTTGGTTGTTCAGGCAACCGGGTTTCAATTCGAGACTGCTGAGTTTTGTGAACCGGAGAAAATCGTTAAGCAGGGTTTCCAGTCGGTGGCATTGTTGAATGACGGTTTCCGTCCGTTTGACCGCTCGCTGAGATTCTGGATGGGTCATGGCTTCAAGGTCTTCGTGAAGCAATTCCATGTTCATGACAATGATTGAAAGCGGATTTTTGATTTCATGAGCTAATGAACCAGCGAGTCTAGCTAACTCGTTGTATCGTTTTCTCAGTTCGTCGATTGGTTCCATAGTGATTACCATGCCCTTCGTAGAGGGAGGTCTCGGCGGCGCAGAAGCTTAAGATTGTACTGGTTGATTCTCGTGGGGCTGCAATGATTCGGGGCTTAGACGGATTGAAGTTAAATCCGTTTAATTGCAATCCGTTTAATTGCAATCCGTTTAATTATTTAAATCTCTTGAATTCAATTGAGGAAATAAAAAAGCTCGAAAGCCAAAACCGGCTTTCGAGCAATTCTAATGGATCGTATTCGATCAATACAGCGACTGAAACAGTGTTTTGTTTACATAAACGGCTGTTTTTGCTGTGTTTCTAGTTTGCGAAGGTTTAGCGTCGGTCGCGACCACCACCGCCTCCACCGCTGCGTCCGCGACCACCGCCGCCTCCGCCGTTGCGTCCGCGACCACCGCCGCTGCGTCCGCGACCCCCGCCGCCTCCGCTGCGTCCGCCGCGATCACCACCGCCTTCGCTGCGAGCCGGTCGATCTTCGCGATCACCGGAACCAGCAGGTGCATCTGCGGTGGCTGAGGCAAATTCGTCTTCAAGCCCGAGTTCTTCGAGTGCCTGGCGACGACTAAGTTTGACGCGATCGTTTCCATCGACGTCAATCACGAGGACTTTCATTTCATCACCAACGTGGCAGATGTCATCGACTTTATCGATAAATCCACTTGAGAGTTCGCTGATGTGGCAAAGTCCGTCGCGTCCGGGAAGAATCTCGACGAACGCTCCAAAGTCTTTGACGCTACTGACGGTGCCGTCATAAATTTTTCCAACCTGAACGGTGGCTGTGCAGGCTTCAACTTTCTTCAGGGCAGCTTCGGCTAGCGGCCCGTCAGTTCCTGCTACAGTTACGCGCCCGTCTTCTGAAACTTCGATAACTGTTTGCGTCGTTTCCTGGATCGCGCGAATGTTCTTTCCACCCGGGCCGATTAGCATACCAATCTTTTCCGGATCGATCTGGGTTACCAGTAGGCGAGGTGCATACTCGGAAAGTTCTTCCTGTGGTCTTGGAAGGGTCTTGAGCATGGTTCGCAGAATTTCGATTCTTGCTTCGCGTGATTGCGCCATTGCCTCTTTCAGAAGGTCGCTGCTAATACCCCGGATTTTTAGATCCAGTTGAATACCAGTGATTCCGTTTTGCGTTCCAGCAACTTTGAAATCCATATCGCCGAAGTGATCTTCGCTTCCAAGGATGTCGGTCAAAAGTGCGTACCGATCACCTTCTTTAACCATACCGACCGAGATGCCAGCCACTGGGTTTTTGATGGTGACTCCAGCGGCCATCAGGCCAAGTGTCGTTCCACAAACGGTTGCCATCGACGACGAACCGTTGGATTCGAGGATGTCAGAGACAACACGGATCGTATAGGGGAATTCGTCTGCATCGGGCAGAACTGGATTGATACTCCGCTCGGCTAAGGCACCGTGACCGATTTCACGACGTCCAGGCCCACGAATCGGGCGGCACTCGCCAACGCTGAAGCTTGGGAAGTTGTAATCGAGCATGAACTTTTTGGAGTACTCCTCGAATAGCCCATCGACCCGCTGCTCATCTCGTCCGGTGCCCAGCGTGATTGTGATGAGAGCTTGCGTCTCACCACGCTGGAAAATTGCTGATCCATGAACTCGTGGGATCACGTTGGCGTGGCATTCGATTGGCCGAAGAGTTTTTCCATCTCGTCCGTCGGATCGAACACCATCGAGAATCGAATCGCGAATCACTTTTTCTTCAAGATCGTGAATGGCGTTTTTCACAGCTCCAAGATCAAATGCATTGTCTGCATTTGGATCAGGAATCATGTCGGCAATGATCGTGTCTTTGAGTTTGTTCTTGGCTTCACCACGATCGTGCTTGCCTGCGATCAGGATTGCAGCTTTGTAATCGTCGTAGTACTTAGGCAGCATCTTGTCGAGCAGACCGTCATTCTCGGGTGCTTCGAATTCATCCTTTTCAGGTGCGACTTTTTCAAATAGTTCGCGCTGAAGATCAATGACTTGCTTGCAAATCTCATGTCCAAACTCAATAGCTGCGAGCATTTCATCTTCAGGAACTTCCCGAGCGAATCCTTCAATCATAGTCACAGCGGAGTCGGTTGCTGAGATGATGACGTCCATGTCGCTTTCTTCAAGCTGTTCTTGTGACGGAAAGGCAACGAATTCACCTTCGACACGAGCGACGCGTGTGGACGCTACTGGATCTTCAAACGGCATTGGTGAGATGAAACAAGCTGTTGAGGTTCCGTTCATTGCAAGAACGTCACCATCGGTTTGTTTATCACTTGAGAGAACAAAGTTCTGACACTGGACTTCATTTTTAAATCCAGGAGCAAACATTGGACGGATCGGACGATCGATTAAGCGAGCGGTGAGTGTTTCTTTGGTGGTCGGTCGCCCTTCTCGTTTGATAAATCCACCGGGGAACTTTCCTGCTGCACAGGTTCTTTCACGATAGTCACACATCAACGGGAAAAAGTCGATTCCCGGTCGCGGAGTGCCAGTGGCAGCGGTCGACAGAACAACGGTGTCGTTGTACTGAATAAGTACAGCGGCAGCGGCTTGTTTCGCAAGATAGCCAGTTTCAAACGACATTACACTGTCGCCAATTTTCTTTTCTACTTTTACTTTCACAATTTTTTCCTACATTAAATTCTTCTACAACATCATTAATTCAGATTGCAATTCCTTGATGGATGTTAACCACGAATTGCTTTGGGCTCACCATCAGCACGGGTGCGATCCAAGCCCAACGATTTGTCCTATTTGTCAACCGGCAAAAAAATGCCGGGTCGTAAATATGACGAAACTGTCCGCTGTTTCCGAGCGACAGTCTGAAAAGTGCGAGTTATGAAATCCGTTCATCACGGCGTTCACTAAGAAACGCCCGCATCGACTAGAGCACCTTCCGCGGTGCGGCTCACCGTCTTATCCGGTGAAGAGAGATCAAAAAGAAAAGTGGCACGCATCAGATGGTGCCACTTCGATGAAAATTACTTTCGAATGTTAAGTCGTTCGATGATGTCGAGATAACGATCCGCATCATTCTTCCGAACGTAATCTAACAACCGACGGCGACGAGATACCATGCCCAACAATCCACGTCTTGTGGAATAGTCTTTTTTGTTTGAACGCATGTGCTCAGTCAGGTGATTGATTCGCTTTGTAAGGATAGCGATTTGAACATCGGGAGAACCCGTATCTCCATCCTTTGTTTGGAATTCCTTAACCAACTCAGCTTTATTCTCTTTCGTAATGGCCATAACCGTTTGATCCAATGTCGCGGCGGAAGGGAAGACTGTGAATAGACTTCTATCGGCTCGCGTTTGATCCAACTCCTTCAATTACCTACAAACTACAATTTTCCAACAAATACTGTGATCGATTTGATACGAAGCACAGTTCTCCGGGCCATCCGGAGCTCTTCTCGCTCATTTTTCAGTCTGGCAAGTTTACCGATTAACTGTGTTTTTGCAATAAGAGAAAACCTGTTTTTTCCGAGGAATTAGCCAAATGCTTGCCGTTTAGGCCCAGATTATCAGAGCGAGCACCGGTCAGAGTTCGGATTGGGGGCGTGATTTGGCGTCCGGAGCCCTAGATTGCGTTAATTTCCTATTTTTCCCGTTCACTGCGCAACTGTGAATAATTAAACGATTTTTTAATTATTCTAATGATTTTACATGGAAAGCAGGATGATGAAATGTTGTGTGAGGCTTGAAAAGGTTAAAGTATTAGCCTGCTTGAAAAGCTTAGATTTCTGGAATAGGGCGCTCTTTTTGCGCACTGTTACAATTCATGAAAACAATTTGGAGATTTGAAACATGCGTGCAATGTTGACATTTATAGCCATGGCGATGCTCGTCGTCTCGGTAGGCTGCGATAAAAAAGAAGCCGCACCAGAGCCCGCAAAGGCGACTGGAGAACAGGGTGGCGGAGCAGCTGAAGTGGTTGCACCAAGCACCGGTGAGACGCCTGCAGCTAAGCCGGCTGAAACGGATGCGAAGCCAGAGGCAACTGAAGGCGCTGCTAAAACCGACGACTCTGCTACTCAAACCGTTTCTCTTAAACTGCCAGGCATGACCTGAGGTGGCTGTGCTGCGTCCGTGAAAGGCGCTCTAGCTGGTGTTTCCGGTGTTTCAGACATTAAGTGTGATACGTCATCTCGCTCATGTACTTTCTCAGCCCCAAAAGATTTGGACGTTGCTGCAACGCTCAATAAGTTGGTTGAGGATGGCAATAAGCACATTAAGGATTGGTCAAACGCAGAATAAGCGTTTTATAATTCGGATCAATGGAAAACGCTTGTCACTTGTTGGCGAGCGTTTTTTTTGCGCTCGATAAAATGCAGTTTCAAATCGAATGTTGATTTTTTGCAACGCGGTTTGGTCTAGTGATGTGGTAACAAGATCAAAAATGAAAAAATTTTCCCGGTTCTTTATAACCCTGATTGGAATGGGGAACGAAATGGGTTTACAATGAGCAGCGACGGAGATGAGAGGAAATCTTTTCTCAGTAGAGGTAAAGGGTTGCTCTGTTTTCTTCTTTCCGACGTTTTCGAAAAAGTCCTGTTCGAGATGAGCGAACAGGACTTTTTTGTTTGACGCCGAGTCGGCAGGCAAGAGAGTTTGGGTTCGCCAAGTAAGAAGCTGGAAGACTAAATGTCTGTCTCGTCAAAGAGTGCGTCGACGTACTCATCCACATCGAATGCTGCAAACGCGTCGTGTGTCTCTCCGAGCCCGATGAACTTGACCGGAAGTCCAAATTCTTCGCGAATAGGAATAGCAACACCACCTTTGGCGGTCCCGTCAAGTTTGGCAAGAATGATGCCAGTGCAGCCTGCCGCTTCGGAAAATCCACGAGCCTGGCTGATGGCATTTTGTCCTGCTGTCGCATCGAGAACCAAAAGCACTTCGTGAGGGGCGTCTGGGATTACTTTGGCCATGACGCGGCGGATTCTACCCAGTTCTTCCATCAGATTGCTTTGGGTTTGCAGTCGCCCAGCCGTGTCGACGATCACAACATCCGCAGCATTATTTTTTCCAGCCTCAACCGCTTTGTAGGCGACACTGGCAGGGTCGCTGCCTTGGCGGCCGGTTACGATTTCGGCGCCCATTCTTCCAGCCCAAATCGTCAGTTGTTCGACAGCGGCAGCGCGAAAGGTGTCGCCCGCTCCCAGAACAACGGAATTGCCGGATTCACTGAAACGATGTGCAAGTTTGGCGATTGAAGTCGTTTTCCCGGCTCCGTTGACGCCCACTACCATAATCACGGTTGGCCCTGATTCAGCACGTTGGATATCGCTTGATTCCTGCTGCATAATTTCGGTGATCGTCTCTTTGGCAGATTCGACAAGGTCTGTCATGAAGAGCTTTCGTCCCCGAAATTTATTTTGAATACCGTCTCTAATTTTCCCCGCGGGTCCCCCGCCCATATCGGTTTTCACCAGGTGCGCAAATAGTTCGTCGAGAAATTGGTCGTCAACCAGTCGCCCTTCTTTTACTAGATCGCGAATGTCGGTGTTGAGTGCCGTGACGGTTTTTTTTAATGCCGATTTAACAAACCCAAACATTCCGGGGGATTCCTGAACTTCCTCGGTGGTCTCTTCTTTTTTTCCAAATGGATTCCAGCGTGCCATATGTCTCAGCTTTGGTTTGAGGGGTTAAAAGCGTCTATTGAATCGACGCGCGATTGATTCAGGAGGTTTGTGGTTATTCGTCAGAAGTCGCAGGTGGTTGGTTGTTCATTAGACGATCCAGAACTCCATTTACGAATTGGGATGAATTATTGGTGCCGTAGCGTTTGGCCAGTTCGATTGCTTCGTTGACCGCTACCCGGTTGGGGGTTTCTGTGAACAGAATCTCGTAGGCGCCCAAACGCAACACGTTGCGGTCTGTTGCCGCCATTCGGGACAGTTTCCAGTTTCTCGCAATTTCCTCTAATTGTTGATCAACTTTATCCCGGTGTCGACGCACGCCCGCAAGTAAATCCTCTGCGAATTCGACGAGCGATCTATCCTGATTCAAGCGAGCATTAATGAACCGCAATCGGATGTCTTCCGGTTGATCGGTGTTGAGGTCATCTTGGTAGAGGACCTGGAGTACAATTTCTCTGGCTCGGCTGCGTCGGGACATAGATTCGATCGGGAATTTCAGGCACGGGGTTCTGGGCACGGGGGTTCAACTGCATCGCGCGATTTTATGCATCTTAGGGCAAGAGGGTACAGGAGTGAACGGGGGCGGTTCACCGGGGAGCTCGGTGTTGATTATTGGGAAAGATCGTAGGCAGCGTTCGATTGCAGGGAATCGTAATCCAGTCATGTCAGACAACCTCGCAAATTACCGCGAAGCCATGTTCACGGGAGCTGACCAATTTCTTTTTTAAGCAGCAGCATGTGGATTGCTGCTTCTGCGGTCTCTACGCCTTTGTTTCCTACATTCCCTCCGGAACGTTGAATCGCTTGATCCATGGTGTTGCAGGTTAGAAGTCCAAAGGCGACCGGTTTTTGGTGTTGCAGGCTTAGTTGCCCCAGTCCGTTGCTTACCGTCGTATTGATATGCTGGTCGTGGGTCGTTTCTCCGCGAATAACACAGCCAAGGGTAAGGATGGCATCAAACTGACCGGATTCGAGTGCAAGTTGAGCGCCGCCGGGGATTTCCCAAGCGCCGGGAACCCAAAAGACTTTAATTTGAGTCGCAGGCACTAGGTTGCGTGTCAGTGTTTGTTGGGCACCCTCGAGTAGTTTCCCAGTGATGCTAAGGTGGTATTTGGAAACGACAATAGCGAAACGATCGTCTGCTACTGAGCCGGTGGTTCCTTGGAGTTCTTGAATCAAGGCTGACCTCGAAATTGATGGTGGGGGTTATCGGTATGGGTGTACAAAAGGTTGCAATCTGATGGTGGTTTGTTGGATTTTACCACTAAAATTCACAAACGCTTGTGCAGTTGAGGAAAAGTGCTTGGAATTGAAATTTGAATCGATACTAAAAAGATCCGCTCGATTTGATACTCATTAGAAATTCAGCATTCGTTTGAGTTTTCTTGAGTCGACTTGTGAGTAGATCCATTGCGTCAGGCGGATTCATTTCGCTAAGAACTCGGCGGACTTTACAGATTCGGTCATATTCATCTTCGTCAAATAATTTTTCTTCGCGCCGCGTACCACTGGCGTTGATATCGATTGCCGGCCAAATTCGTTTGTCGACCAAAGATCGATCCAGAACAATTTCCAGATTACCCGTTCCTTTAAATTCTTCAAAAATGACTTCGTCCATTTTACTACCAGTGTCAATCAGCGCTGTGGCGAGGATGGTAAGTGAACCGCCTTCTTCAATTTTTCGCGCTGAACCAAAAAACGCTTTTGGTTTTTGCATTGCATTTGCATCGAGTCCGCCAGAGAGCGTCTTTCCGGATTGCGGGCACTCTGAATTCCAGGCTCGACCCAGGCGGGTAATGGAGTCGAGGAAGATTACGACATCGATGCCACTCTCCACAAGACGTTTTGCTTTTTCCAGTACCATTTCGGCAACCTGAATATGGCGAGAGGCAGGCTCGTCGAAGGTGGAACTGATCACCTCACAGCGGTCTCCCTGAACCTCCCGTTCCATGTCGGTGACTTCTTCGGGACGCTCGTCAATCAGTAGCATGATGACGTAGGCACTTGGGTAATTTTTGAGTGTCGCCTGCGCCATTCGCTGCATCAGGATTGTTTTTCCCGCACGGGGGGGGCTGACGATCAGACCGCGTTGCCCAAATCCAATTGGGGCCAGCATGTCGACAACCCGCGTTGACATTTCTTTGGGGTCGTTTTCCATCACCATCCGTGTATCGGGATGGAGAGGTGTGAGGTCGTCAAAATTTGAACGCCGCGCACTGTCGGCTGGATTGAGCCCATTGACCGATTCCACTCGCAGCAGTGCGAAGTACCGCTCATTTTCTTTGGGGGGACGGATTTGCCCTTTGACTACTGAGCCGTTTCTGAGATTGAATTTTCTGATCTGACTTGGGGAAACATAGATGTCATCGGGACAGTTGAGGTAGTGATACTCGGGGCTGCGTAAGAATCCAAAGCCATCCGGGAGGATTTGCAAGGTCCCTTGACCGCACATAATTCCTCTCGCTTTGACGCGTTCCTTGAGCATTCGGGTGATCAAATCGCGTTTGCCAAGTTCCTGCGCGTCGCTGATTCCTTCGGCGAGTGCCTGCTCTGTCAGTTCTTCAATTGACATTTTTTGCAAGTCGGTCACGTTAATGACTTCGCCTTCAAATGTGGAATTGCCGGGACTTTCTGTAGCCGGTTTTCGCTCACGGGAGATCGCTTCGGCAATCGACATTGGCTCGCCTGCAGATTCGATTTCTTTCAATTTGGCCGCGACTTCCGCATCCAAAGGGTATTGTCTATTCGAGTGCGAATTTTGAGTGCGATTTTTGGAACCGCGTCCATGAGAGTCGCGAGGATTGGACTTGCCAGTTTCAGCCATTTTGTTTTGCTTTCGGGACTGCAGCACAGAGTAGAGGAGTATGGTTTCTGTAGCGGCTGTCTAAGGTGTGTTAATAAAAAGAGAGTCGGGGGAGTGGTGTTTTTCGTCTAGTGGTAGGCTCCAGGCTCGCCATAAATCGCGAGCTTGAAGATAAGTCAAATGCTTTGCTCCGTCATTGTCGATGACATCCGTAGAGCGGGCACGTTTTTCTTCGATAGGAGTTTGGAATGACTCGCGTTTGGCCAGTTCATCTGAATTCCACCCACGTAGTTCGGCACGGGATTTTCGGGTTGTTAAGCTTGCATCCACAAACACAACTTTGTCACACATTTGATCCCAGCCTGCTTTAAACATGACCGGGGCATCAAGCAAAACTGCCGGGGCAGTCGGGCGATGGTGTTCCAAAGCAGCGTGGATGTGCTCAGAGATTAAGGGATGGGTTATTTGCTCCAAAATTTTTAAGGCATCGGGTTGGTCAGGGTTAAAGACAATCTTGGCGAGTTGGTTTCGATTAATCTCGTCCTGCTTGTTTAGTACGGAATTGCCAAATTCCAACCGGATGGAATTTTTAATCGATGCATCTTTTAAAATGTCATGGCCGATGCGGTCCGCATCGATCAATGCTGCACCGAAGTGCATGAAACAGTCAGCGACGAGGCTTTTTCCACTGGCAATCCCACCTGCTAATCCGATGACGAGCATGGTGTGATTCTCCGAATGAAATTGTTTCGAATTCTAAAACATGGAAATGAGAACGTCGGGCAGGTGCTCCGATAAAGTCAATCGCAAAGTCTGGCACTGGGCGATAAAACCAAATACCAACTCGCCTAGTCGCGATCGGGAAAATCGATAGAGATCGTTACCGGAATGTTATCGGGTTTGTGCGATACAATAAGCCCAAGCATCAGCAGCCTGATTAAATCTCGCTTAAACGAGATCACAGTTGATGATGTTCAAATTAAAAATCCGCTAAACGTCCTCTGTGGCACATACACTGCAACGGCCGTCTTCAAGCCTCAGTGTTTAACGCCAGTGCCGGCGCCGTCGTCTCAAGACAATTACAAAATACCGTTTTCTTGCTGCTGATTCTAGGATTGTTCGAAAGAATTTAAACGGTTCTCGAGAATTGTTATCCCTAGTTGCAGCAAGGGGTCGGATTCGCATTTTTATTGTTAATTCGTTCTAACTTCCGAAGAAGCGGTTGCGAATAAGTTTTCCGTGGCTACAAAACTCAACGATTTGATACAGAAAAGACTTCTCGTGAGACGTGGTGGGCAAGGTCAGAAATTTGGGTAACAATAAACAAAGTTTGTCGTCCCCATTTTCCTCGGGAACCGGTGACATCTCTGCTTCGGTTTTTCAACATGTGAACAGGGTGGTTGGCGGACGGCTAAGGATTGACTCGCTATTTCTGATTCCAAAAAACGCACGGTAAATTGATATGAACCTGATTCCCTTAAAATCAAATGTCCGCCTTGGAGTTGTACCGACACACCTAAAGTTTGTGGGTGGATTGGTGCCAGACGAGAATGGGAAAGTCCCTCGAAACGCAGAGGGGGTCCTCTTGGTCGTCGACGAAATGAAGAAACTGACCGAGGCTTCCAAGGTAAAAATCAGTTGCGTTCAGGTACCTTATTTTCCGGGGCTCGATGAAGCAGACGTTGCAGAGATGGTTCGAGAGTTTCGAACGCTAGACCTTGAAGTACAGTTCATTCTGATGGTAGGTGGCGCCGATCCGATGAATCCTGCGGATGAGGATGCGGTGGTTGAGATGTTAGTTGGCGGTTTAAATGCGGCTAAAAAACATGGGATCGCGCATGTTTCTTCCACTTCGGTCGAGGCCTGGATGCAACCCGGGGCGACTGAAAAAGTCGGGGATGAATTTGAGGCCGCTGTTGCTCAGAATGTTAAGGTTCATGCTCGTGCGGCACGAGAGTTTGGGATTGAAGGGAGCGGCGTAGTCGCGTGGCATATCGAATTCTTGCGAGGCGGTGAATTTCAGACCTTCACGGATATTGGCCGGATCTGGACTTTTGTCCGACGCGCAAACGAGGAAGTTGGAGAACCATTTTTCAAAGTGATGGTCGACGCTGCTCACTGTGGTGATTCCGTTTTGTCGATTTCAGAAAATCAAACACTCATTGCTGAGATTGCTGCAGCGGGTGCGTTAGGGATTTTTCATGCCTCGGCCAAAACCACGCGCGGCTGCCTTTCAACTGACGATGGCTGGATCGGCGCTTTGTTGGCCGCGTGTGCTCAAACGGGGTGTCTTGAAATGGCTTTTGTCGAGCTGTTTCACCACGAAGACGCTGCTCTTGAGCCGCTTCGCGAACTCGACCCGGGACACGGAATCGATACGACCGACGGTCGTTCCTATGAAGAAGCCGTGCTCGATGGTTTGGTGGATGTAGGAAGGCGGCTTAATAATCTCGTGAATCGAGGAATGTTGGAAAGCTAGTCAGCAAGACGCAGCGGGAATTAGATTTTTCAAAAAAAAAGATTTTTTGACGAAAATCTCGCTTTGCTTCGGGGAAAGCGAGTGCTTGCTGACAATCGCCTGACGATCGCATAACTGTCCAATTAAGTGACATCATCCACATAAACCGACTGAGTCCGAGCGATTCTTAATCGGTAAATGCCTAGAATTTGACACTAATTTTGCTCCCATCTAAGATTGGATGGTAGTTTGGGAAGACTAGTTTCTCTTTTCGTCAAACTTTCGCTAATCATCACAGCTTCTTCGGGTGTGACTGTTGTAGCGTTTGTTTGAGTCTAACTATGGTTGGTGGCTTCATTTACCGATAGACGAAGAGAGACCACAGTTACGAATCATTGAAAATAGTTTTGATTCACTTGCCGCAGTTTAATTTGTCAATGATTTGCCGAAACTGCATTTACAAAACAATTTTGCCCGGCGATTTTTTCGTCCGAGGTGCTTAGGAGAACGAGGATGGCTGCTAGAGAGAACCAAGGATACTTGGTTGCCGTCATAATCTTGGTGATTTTATTGCTCTGTCTTGGGCTTTCAACGTTTTTGGCGGACGCCGGGAGAAGGCAGTCAGCGGAATCACTGAAGACAGCACAGGACAAGTTGGCTGCAAGCGAGGCGGTTCTTGAGTCGTATCGTGCGAAGTCGAATGTCTTGGAAGCACTTGTAGGTGACTTTGGGCCAAGCGTTGCCGAGGTTGACGCTGAGATTCAGACCATCAAACAAACGAGTGCCAAGCCAAGTCTTTCTGCTGCGACTAAGGACACGGTAAACGGCATTCTCCAAAAAGTTGAAGAGATCAACGAAGTTTACAAAAAAGATATGTCAGGTGCCGCTGAGGTTGCTGGTGGTGCTGCAGGCGACGCTCAAACTTGGCGGTCACGAATTCAAACGCTAACGAGCTTGGTCGATCGAAAGAATAAAGATAATAAGACGGCTGTTGAGCGTTCGAAAAATGACGAGAAAGAAGCCGCTCAGAAAGTTAAACAGGCTCAGGACTTGCTTGCCTTGAAAACTAAGGCAATGGATGATTTGGCCACTCAGTTGAAAGACGAGAAAAAGCGTTCACTGGAGAAAGAGACACAACTAAAGGGTGAACTCGCCGAAGCGATTAAATCGAGCGAAAACGTAAATAACGATTACAAAGATTATCGAGCGAAAAAAGATTCAGAAATCAGCTCGATCAAGAATCAGCTTGCTGATGTAACGAGTGAAAATGAAAAGATGAAAATCAAGATCAACGGTTACGAGCGAGAAGTTTTCGATCGGCCGGATGGTCAAATTGTGAAGGTTGCGTCACGGCTTAAATCTGTCTTTATCAATATCGGTAGCGAAGATGGATTGCCACAAAATGAAACGTTTTCGATTTATGACCAAGATGTGATCAACTTTGACAAAGGAAAACATAAGGCGAAAATCGAAGTTACTCGTATTTATCCCTACCGAGCCGAAGCAAGAATTACAGAGGAAGATCCTACCAATCCCATTCTCTCTGGTGATCATGTTCTGACAGCGACCTGGGATCCGGGTAATAAAGTGAAATTTGCTGTTGCGGGTGCCTTCCATCTCGACGGCGACATTTATGATGACCGTGATAAATTGATCAAAATGATTGAGCGGAATGGCGGAGAGGTTGTTGCGACGCACGACGATGAGGGAACGATCACTGGAAAAATCGATGCCAGCGTTCGTTACATTGTTATTGGAAAACCGCCAACACTTGCCGAAGATGCAGGTGAAGGCCTAATGCGAAACTCATCGGCCATCGTCGCAGCGATGCGAACCCTTGAGGCAGAAGCAAAAAAGAACACGGTAGAGCCAATCGATTTACCAAAGTTGTTAAACCGAATGGGTGTTCGGGCGAAACCTAAAACGACGATCATTCAAAGTGGAAACATTCCACTGCCAACGAAGTCGCCTCGCGATTCTGATCGCTAAGCCGACTCAATGAGTCAGAAATGAGAAACAGCCGCAAGAGTTATCTGCGGCTGTTTTTTTTGCTTACTAAAGCACGCAGTTTAGGCACGCAGTCTAGTTACTGAATGCCTTTTGGGGCGAACATTCAAGGTTGCGGCGGTTGGGATGTCATTTGAGGAAGTACCGCAAAGAGCTGTTGCCGTTGGGGTCGCTTGTTTCGAAGAAACCCCGCATCTGAATTATTCTTTTTTTGAATCGGCTTCCTTGTTTTTCGGTTTTTTAGCTGCCTTGGCTTTCTTAGTTTCAGGCTTCTTAGTTTCAGGTTTTTTGGGTTC
>JAPOIJ010000229.1 GCA_029979005.1 Planctomycetota bacterium
ACGTTGAATTCCGTTGGTTTTTGAAATTCGATTTCGTCACATAAAGCGACGAATAAGCCAATAACCTAATCCACTTCATCCTAATTCACTTCATTTAACCTAATTCATTGCATATTTGCGAGCGAGCGACAATTCGTGCGGTCGGTCAATACGCTCTCCGAAATCCTTTCCCCATCAACCCTTGCGTCGCTCGTTTGTACCTCGAGCTCGCAAGATAATTCCCATGGGGGCGACCAGATAGATTGGCGTTCGAAGGCACGGCGAAAAAACGGCAAGTCGGGCAGCTGATTTTGTAGATTGAGCCGTGTTTGAAGGAGACGTCCCGACCTCGCTGATGAGCGAGTCTAACACCGGTGCTAACGATGCTCAATTTCTATAAAAACGGACACATTTACAGATACTTAAGATTAGCTCCCCGACCGCAAAACTAACGAAGTGGAAGAGTTGGGGGAATTCAAGTGGTGTCACCTGATTGACTTGATGGAATCAATTTGGTGACAGATTCTAATTGCACTTTTGCAAGCATGATAAACGATAGCGGCCAACTCGTTGAATTTGCTGTCTTGGCTTTTCAATGAATAAAACAAGCGGTGCGAAGTCAAACGAATTCATTTCATTCGGATTGGTGAATTTGGCACAAGGCTTGCGTTCATTCTTACCGTGATGCCAAACATTGCGTTCAGCATCATTCAGCGTTGAAAGTGAATGAAAGCCAGGGAAGGCCATCAAAATGTGTGTGTTGAATTTTTTCGGTCGATCAAAGACCGGGCAACCTACTATCTTAGTTGTATTTGTTCTGGTTCAGGGTTTGTGTTTGACGAGTGACCTGTTTGGTCAGGGCAAGCTCAGTCGTGTGCGCGAGGCAGTTCGCCGCCACGAGTCTCCTCCCTCGGAAGATCACCGTCATGAAGAAGACGATTTGAATAGCCGTGAGCATGCATACCATCGTGGACATCAAAACCGCCGCCGCCATTTCGATTGCCAGCCATCTTTTGGCTCTGTCTTTGCAACCTCGAAATCCTTTAACAGCTACCGTCCGCAACGAATCATTCACGAGCATATTTATATTGTCGAACCCACCCCTTTAGTCGAACCGGCTCCATTGGTCGAACCGGCCCCGGTAGTCGTGACTGAACCGCGCGACGAAACGTACTTTGATCAGGGAGCCTCTGATTCAATAACACTAAACCAACGTAACTTTGTACCGAATTGGGAAAGTAATTTCGGAACGTGGTCAGGTCGATTGAGCTCCACTTATGGCTATGACTTTAAGGAAATAACGCAGGGATATTTTGGATTGCTACTGCAGTCGCCCGGTGGATTTGGTCTCGATACCAGTGTGATGATGTTTCGGGAAAACGGAGCGACTTTTCGCGATCACCTGTGGATGGGCGATCTCAATTTGGTCTACGAGGTGGTCAACTACGGTGACTTTCGAGCTCGCATGGGAGTGGGAATCAATTGGCTCGGTGACCAGTACGGTGGCGAGTCGGGATTCAACCTGACGACCGGTTTTGACTGGCAGCTTTCACCAGAATGGGTTTTGACAGGCGAGACCGACTTCGGCAGTTTAGGCGATTCTGACCTGTTTCGCGGTGAGCTTTCGATCGGCCGGCAGTTTGGCAATGCTGAATGGGCCGCGGGCTACCGTCACACCGAGGTTGGGGGAACATCGTTGGGCAGTGTCTTCACGGGTTTCCGTTTTCGCTTTTAGAAAAGAATGCGCGGCAATGAAACACGTCATGATTTTGAAATGGATGTCGGTTGCGCTTAGCACCATAGGGCATTCCGGTTAAGTATCGCGAGCCTAGGTGTTGTTAGTACTTAAACCAACTACCGCGAAGACTTAGCCATACTTGTTATGTCTGGAGTACAGGTAACGGGCCAGAAAGTGTTTTCCAGCAATGTAGTCACCGAGTTGGTTCAAATGTTGACTATTGTGTTGAGGTTGGCTGGCCGAAGATACTTGGAACAGTCAATTTGATTCTTCAAAAATCATGGGAACCGGTCGATTTGATTTTGAGGTGGCCAAGCAGAGTAAAGGCTGGCAATTAACATTGCGCGACGATGGAGCAAGTGAGGTTGAGGAGTACGGAGTCAGCAGTTTTGTTTATCGATCCAGACGCCCTTTTCATCCACAGAGGTTTTTCGACCGACTTAATCAGGATTGGAATGGTGTACTTCGAAGTAAGGGCTTTTTTTGGCTCGGGAGCAAAATCGACAAGATCGGAATTTGGTCGCAGGCAGGCAGGGTGGCTCGTTTAGATTTTGGTGGATTCTGGTGGGCTGCAGTACCCCGGGAACATTGGCCTGAGTCGGAAGTGTTTCAAGTTGAGTTAGAGAAAAAATGGAATGCTGAGGTGGGGGATTGCCGTCAAGAACTTGTTTTTATTGGGATCGGCATGGATGAATTAGCCATCTATGACTCGCTACAGGCGTGTTTGTTAACGGATGAAGAAATGGAGTTGGGTATTCAAGCGTGGGCGCAATTTCAGGATCCGTTTCCTAAATGGAATGTTAGCGTTGATGAAGCGCTGGCAGCCCGCGTCTAGATTGGCAGCCCTTGCTTGGTTGATTCTTGCTTGGCTCTTTTATTCTACTTTTGTAGTTCCTTGCGCTGTAGTTTTGCATCTCCATCGGTATCCAACTTCTGGAACTGCCGGGTAAGCGCGGCGACGTTCCGCCCCTTGGGGTTGCCGATGAACTCATCAAGGGTGATTGCACCGTCTGAATTGCGATCCCGGCTGTTAAAGAACTGATCGGTCGAACGAGGTTTGGGCTTGGAGGCGGCTGTCTCTTTCGGCTTGGGGGCGACGTTGTTTAAGTCCGTGGAGGATTTAATGCCGGGATATTCGGAGTTGATATTGGCGAAATGGTCAATAAGTTCGCTTTTGAGTGCTGAGTAAACTTCCGGGAGTTGTGTTCGTAGATCGTGCTTTTCGGCGACGTCCTCGCGAATATCGAAGAGTTCCAGGTCTTCGCGTTTCAGTGCGGTGACTAGCGATTCCCAATTTGGAGAGTACTCCCTCCCGATTTGGCTCCATAATTTGTAGTCCCCTTTTCGCAGCCCGATGTTACCCCACAGCTCAAAGATCATTGTTCGCTCCGGGATGCTAGTCTTACCAGCGGATAACGCATGCGGCATCAGGGAAATTCCTCGCACCGGGTTCTTTCCGTTTATTGTCGGAACAGGAATTCGAGCAGCGTCGAGCAATGTGGCGAATAGATCGCAATGCATCACTTGTTGATCCGAAACATAGCCTTGAGGCAAGCGACCTTTCCAATTCATAAGGAATGGTACGTTAATACCGCCTTGATAAGTGGTGGCCTTTCCACCACGGAATGGGCCATTGTTTCCCGGAAATCGACCGCCGGCCGCTCCGTCTTCCATGGTACAACCGCCGTTGTCACTAACAAAAACAATAAGCGTATTCTCGGCAACGTCCAGTTCTTCCAGCACTTCAACTAAAAGACCGATGTTGTGATCCATATGCTCGAGAATGGCAACATAATCGCTCCGCAGAAAACTGACGCCACGGTCGAGTGCTTTTTTAAGCCAAGCGTCAGGCGCTGAAGCGGGTTTCGATTTATCGACCCGAAGCGGGCCGTGGACAGCGTTGTAAGCGAGGTAACAAAAGAATGGATCGCCATCGGAAACGCTGGTTCGAATAAAGTCTTTGGCCCAGTCAGTAAACAAATCGGTCGTATGGCCTTTGGAATTACGATCAGATTCGGAATTGTGAATGATCTTTGACCGGTTTCCGTTAATCCAGTAGGGATGCGCACCGCCGAGAAACCCGTGAAACTCGTCAAACCCGCGGTCATTTGGGATTTCTCCCTGGAGTTCACCCAGATGCCATTTACCGAAGGCACCTGTTTTATAGCCTGACTCGGCGAGATGCTCTGAGAGCATTTTCACGTCGCGTTTGATACCTCGGTATCCTTCCGATCCAAGAGGCTGTTTTCCCGGCCCACGCCACATGCCATTCTCGGTCGAGTATTGGCCTGTAAACATGCAAGCCCGCGAGGGTCCGCAAAGCGGAACGGTATGGTAGTTTGGGAACCGCACACCTCTGGCGGCAAGCGTTTCCAAAGTGGGAAGCTGTACTTCGGTTTTGTCCCAATTCGATGGCAAGTCTCCCCACCCATGATCGTCTGAAACGATAAATAGAATGTTGGGCAAAGTTTGGTGCGGACTGGCGGGTAACGGACTGTCTTGGGGATTCGCCAGCCCGATGGTGTTGGTTGCAAAAACGATCGTTATCAGAAGTGCTGTAATTTTCATATGGGTTATCTTGTTTTCGATTTTGAACTTATCAGCAAATATTTCTAAAAACCGCTATGGGGAAGTTCATGTAAGTTTAATGCAAAGTCGGTTTCAATGTTGGGGAACAAGTTGGGTTGGTCCCGTTTTTGCGAAACCCCGATTGCAGCCAAGTTCGTGGATTTTCTTCGTTTGTTCGGGATCGCCCAAAGAAATAACGTTCGCATTCCAGTGACGTTTCGCTTAGTTTCCCGGCGAAAGGAATAAAGGGCGACTTTTGAATCGTTGGCTGAAGAGCACTTTAGAGAGCACTTTGGAGAGCACTAACCACCAAAGAGCACTAAGTACTAAGCACTAAATACTATTTAGGGAACTGTTGGAGGTATCGGTGGCAGGCCGTGTGAGGCCGGGCGCAAATAACCCAAACAGGTCAAAGATTTTTTCGTGAATTTTTTGACCGATTGCCAATATTTTTCCCAAAGGGTGCAATCTCCGCAGGCATCCATACTCTCGACCTTTTGAATGCAGCTGGATCACCGGCCTGCGCCAATAGTGAGGTCAACTGGAAACAAAGAGGCGTGGAAGATGAATGATTACTGTATCGGAGCCATGACGACATTACTTTTTAAATCACGTGGGGCGTAGAGACTTCGTTTCAATGTCTACCAAGCTACCTTCTTCGACGTCGCGATGTTGTAAATAACAGGTAGAGCGAAGAGAGAAACAGGACTCCGCCCGGTTCGGGAACAGCAGAAACGGAGTAGTCCCACGAATCCATATAAGATTGGATTGCGGCTCCACTGTTAATCACCTCAAACGTGTATTCCTGACCGGAGCTAATCGAGATTGGACCTGAGTTAAAGCTGTATGTGTTCCCATTACCCGTCGAGGTGTTGGAGTTCGAAAGAATGGTATCACCAGCTTTGATGGCGAAGGTTGGGTCACCAAGAATCGAGCCACTTGAAGCGAGGGTGTACGAGTTAAGAAGAATGTCCTGGTTGGTTGAAAAGGTAAATTCGAGACTACTGCCACCCCCGCCCCCGTACCGAAGTCCTCTTTGGGAGGATAATTGAAAGCGAGGGAAGCTGACCAGGTTATTGGTTGGTGTGAAATCAAAGATCGTTCCACCGCTACCAATCGGCTGAAATTCGTCGCCGGTAATGAACCCATCATTATTCGAATCAATCGTATTCGGATCTACGAGGAAGCTAACGACATCCGCGAAGCCAACCGCTGAGGGGATGAAAAGAAAGACAGCAAGTACGAGATAGTTCAGGGAAATGGCTTGGCGAAAAAACGTTTTGTGTTTTGAGATCGTCATACTACCGCACCTCTTTCAATACTTGCCAGAGTAACGAGCGAGCCTAGGCATCGCCGGAATCATGCTGCAGCCATCATTAATTTAATTGCTGAAGCGGAATTCCTGGGCAGGAAACCTACACAACTAATTCTCTACAGATTAATTCAAATTAATTGGCAATGCGAGCTAGGGAAGGCTTTGCGAAAGTGTAAGTGAGATGTTTCGGATTGACTGAGAATAAAGACAATGCTGAACATGTAATCGCAATGAAGCTGTTACGCTCCCCTGGAATGGTTCAGCACCAGGTTATTTAAAGAGCCGCTAGGTGAGAAGGCAACGATGTTGCGCGCCGATTCAATCAC
>JAPOIJ010000206.1 GCA_029979005.1 Planctomycetota bacterium
ATCACCGGTGAGCGTGAATTCGCCTCCTGTAAAGGTTGCGCTGGTGGCCAGAAGTTGCCTAGGTTCAAGTGGTCCGTAGGCTAGATTTGATTTTGCTCGAGATTTTGGCTTGTTTGCTTTGGCATGCTGCGCGTAGATCCATTTGAACATGAGGCACCGGCGAGTGAGAGAGGTGGGCGGGAAGTGTCGTTACACCTCTTCGCAAGGTTCGTGCCAATTGAAGAGAGTTGATGGCGGCTTTCGGTAAAAGCTTATTTTTATTGACTAATTTCGCAGTAATCTGGTTGCGTTATGAATTGGAGAACCAAGGAAACGTCTCAATCTGCGACATTGATTCTGATTACGAGACAAATTTTGCGGGGTGGGTCTTAGATCGCGACCGGTATCTCGCGCTTAACCCTCTATTCTTTTTTGAGCCGGTTTTAATCCGCTTGAGTTGGAAAATTTTCCGACGCAAGTTATTAAGAATCAGAATAAACGAACTTTCCTGTTTCAATTTCAAACTCGACTCGCTTTTGATTTGAGCCAACGGAAGGCTCATTGATTGCTGGATTCTGCATTTGCACATATTCGCAATAATTATCGATATTGCGAAATTGAATAACGGTTTGTCAGACATTAAACTTGCAGTTTGCAAATTTGGTTGCTTGGGAAAACTATGAAAAACTGGATGCTAATTTTTGGCCCCCTGGCAGCTATCCTGTTTGGAAGTGTGCTGGCGGGTTTTGCGTTTTCGCATGAAATTTGTATCACTGCGGCGATAACCGTGTGGGTTGCCGCTTGGTGGATTACCGAGCCGATTTCTATTCCAGCCACGTCGTTGATCCCATTAGCCTTGTTTCCCCTGTTTGGAATCTTATCTCCGGATGAGATTGCTCGGGCTTATGGCAACAAATTGGTTCTTTTGATGCTCGGTGGTTTTATGCTATCGGCAGCAATGGAGTCGAGTGGGGCGCATAAGCGAATCGCGCTGGGAATGGTGAATCTGTTTGGGCGTGAAAGTGGTCGGCGGCTTGTCTTTGGTTTTATGATGGCTTCGGCGTTTCTGAGTATGTGGATCTCCAATGCGGCAACCACATTGATGTTATTGCCGATTGCAATGGCGGTCGTTGCTCAGACAAGTAATCGGAATTTACAAATAGCAATACTGCTTGGAATTGCTTACGGAGCGAGTGTAGGCGGTGTGGCGACGCCCATCGGGACACCGCCGAATTTAGTATTCATGGGTGTCTACGAAGAGGCTACGGGGATTGAAGTTGGCTTTTTGGACTGGATGAAGATGGCGCTTCCAGTCGTTTTGATTATGTTGCCAATCGTTGGGTTTTGGTTGACTCGCGGTATCGGTGCCATCGATCCGATTCAATTGCCAAGTGTTGGAAAATGGCGTAAAGAGGAAATTCGTACGTTAATTGTTTTCGGACTGACCGCTTTATTTTGGGTGACGCGTCAGCAACCCTTTGGTGGCTGGGTGGGAGTCGCGGAAGGGCAGGGGATTTCCTTGAATTATGCTAACGATGCTTCGGTGGCGTTAATCGGAGTGCTGGTCTTGTTCGCACTCCCATCGGGTGAGGGAGGTAAGTTGCTAGACTGGGATACCGCTGCGAAGATTCCCTGGGGTGTTTTGGTGTTATTCGCAGGGGGATTGTGTTTAGCCAGCGCATTTAAAGCTTCCGGATTAAGTGAGATGCTAGGAAACTCAATTTCATCCCTGGGAACACTTCCCGTGCTTTTGAGCATCGCCGCCATTTGTTTAGCAGTTACGTTTTTGACCGAGGTAACCAGCAACACAGCGACGACCACGATTCTGTTGCCAATATTAGTCACGGCAGCGATTGCGTCGGAGATCGATCCAAGGTTGTTTATGATTCCTGCTACTATCAGCGCGAGTTTTGCCTTCATGTTGCCAGTCGCAACGCCACCCAATGCCATCGTTTTTGGTTCAGACAAATTTACTGTCAAGCAAATGGCACGCGAAGGTTTGGTTTTAAACCTCGTTGGTATTCTGATAGTAACATTGGTTTGTTTCGTGCTTATTTAACTGTAAATATTCGCGGGTGTTGAATGATCAGCAAGAGTTTTCAGCTAAATAGAGTTGACTCGAAAATCTGATTAGAAAGCGCTTAATTCAGCTTGTAGGTTCGCACGTCGATTAGTCGGATTCTATTTGGCAATTAGGTAATGCAGATTCCAGGTTTTTGAGGTCCATGGGCGAAACGTTTGTTCCACTCAGAGACAGTATTTGTAAATTTTCAAGACCTTGTAGTGGTTGGAGATCGGTGACATTTGTATTGGAGAGTCGCAGCGTGTCTAGTCCGGTTAATTTTTGCAATTCCTGGATGTCATCAATTGGTGTGTTGTCTAGTATTAAAATTTTGAGCTCGGCGCAGTTGGCCACGCCTTGAATGTTGGCAAGGTCACAGTGGCTAATTTCGAGGTATTGAAGGTTGGATAATTCCTTTAGCGCGTCAAGTTGGGTGATTTTTGATTTAAGAATTGAGAGTGACTCTAATGCCTTTGCGTTTGCGATAGGGGACAAGTCTGAACCGTCAAATTCGTTGATTGATAGATGAGCAATGTGATTCACGTCACTCAAGGGAGAGAGGTCCGAAATTGACTTCGAAAAATGAATTCCTGAGATGTTGTCGATGAAATCAACGCCTGGCCAGATACCCAAAATACCATAATCGGCTTTCGAAAAATGCTCTGCAGCTTTCGATTCGGTAACATACGTGACGATTCCACCATTTTGTCTCACCCATTCTGCTACCTTTTTCTGTTTCAAAGAGGGTAATACCCAAAATCCAAAAACTAGGCTGATTAGCAAAATCCCAATCAACAACACTCGAAGAGAGACTCTTAGAAATGGACTGGTTTCGCGTGCATCGACTTGATTCATGGGTCTTAAAGTTGAATTCGAATTGGGGAGTTAATTTGTAATAGTGCCAAACAAGTTGAGAATCCATGTGTTACTCTGGGATATTATCAACGCCAAAAAAGGCGATGTAAGTTATTAAGGATCTGATGAGACCGTTGATCTTGGATGGCGTAATTGAGTTCTGAGTTAAAAACCATCCAAACGCCGTAAGATAGCCCAAGAAATAAGGCCAAAACAACAGCAGCGCTGGCCGAGCCATTTGCAAAGTACCAGAATCGTTGACGCATTTTGACAACCACTGAAACTCGTTCCGGAACAGACCGCTGTGTGAAGTTTAACATGTTTGCATCCAGCGTTTAAATGAAAGTGGGTAAATACGCATTGCTTTGATTGGCTGTCTTGTCGATTGGTAAGCCCTTAGTTTTCTCGAGGCTGTAATAAAGTGCGTTTTTTCTCCTTTAGAACTGCCAACATTAAATTTACTTTTCAAAATATTTTGGTCTTTCCTTTACCATTAAGAAAACACTGGGTCTTAATACAAATAATTCTGTCCCCGTGTGTTTCAATTCGTTATAGTTTGTGGAGAGAACATTATCGAATCGACGCTTTTAAGGTTAAAGCGTTTCAAATTGGTTGGAGATCAAATGACAAGAAACAATACACGGCGCGAATTTATTAAAAACTCAACCGCCGCTGGCGGTGCGGTTGCGATAACTCCTTATTTCAATTGGAGTGAAAAGGCGTTCGCAAATCAGGATAAGAATGATCGGCCGAGCATTGGTTGTATCGGCGTCGGTAGTATGGGAACCGGTGACGCCCGGGGCCATGCTAATTTCGGCGATATTGTCGCAGTTTGCGATGTTGATTCGAGGCACGCTGACCGCGCTAAGAATGATGCAAAAATTGGCAAGGGGAAGGCAGATCAATATGAGGATTACCGAAAGGTACTTGATCGGAATGATATCGACGTTGTCAGCATCGTTACTCCAGATCACTGGCACATCAAAATTGCGGTCGAAGCGTTGGAGGCGGGCAAGCATGTGTTTGTGCAAAAACCGCTTACATTGACTCTGGAAGAAAACCAGCTAATTCGTCGTGCCTGTGAAAAGCACAGCGACAAGGCGTTTCTAGTTGGAACCCAACAGAGAAGTGATCGCAATAAATTTATGCGTGCGGTGAATATGGTCCAGCAGGGGGTGTTGGGCGATATCAAGCATGTAACGGTAGGCATTAACGGGTCGCCAAAGGGTGGCCCGTTTCCGCTCGCAGAGGTTCCTGAGGAACTTAACTGGGAAATGTGGCAAGGTCAGGCTCCGGTAAAAGACTACCGCGAAAAACGAGGGCATTACCAGTTCCGTTGGTGGTATGAATACTCCGGTGGAAAATTTACAGACTGGGGAGCTCACCACGTCGATATAGCGATGTGGGCATTGAATAAAAACGGTGCTAAGCAAGGGCCTCTCGAGATCGACGGAACTAATTGCTCGCACCCGGTGGAGTACAAAGACGGCTATCCGACAGTCGATGATTGTTACAACACTTCCCACGATTTTTCAGTGATTCATAAATTTGACGACGGTATAACCATGGATGTTACCAGTCATGGTGATAATGGAATTACTTTTGAAGGCTCCAAAGGTCGAATCTTCGTTAATCGAGGTAAGATTGTCGGAAAACCTATCGAAGAGAATTGGGATAAGGATTTGTACACGGATGAAGCTGTGACCGCGTTGTACAAAGGGAAGCCGCACGAAGGGCACAAGAATAATTTCTATCGTTGTATCCGTGAGGGAGGATTAACGGTATCTGATCCATTCAGTCATGTTCAAGCGATGGCCGTCTGCCATCTCAGTAGTATTGCCGCTCGATTGAATCGAAAAATTAAATGGGATCCGGTTACCGAACAAATTGTTGGTGACGACCAGGCTGCAAGTTTCCAAGCGCGAAAACGACGGGAAGGCTACGACATCTTAAAGGTTTGATAGTTGATGACTTAGTCGATTGTAATTTCGAAACCACTTGGTTCTGCCAAGTGGTTTTTTTTTAGCTTGGCTTGCAAAACTTGACTGCTCGGTGCGTTATCCGTTTGACGAGCCAGACTGCTGTCGATGAGGAATTGTTCCGATGGACCAAAAACCAAAAATGATCAAGTTGAGGCAACTTTGGGTGCGTTTTCAGTGCTGGTTGTCGCAATCAATGAAACGCAATGGCTAATAAAGCCATGAGTTGAGTAGAAATCCATAAGCAATAATGGCGACAAGCCAGCCAAGGATAAAAGCCATGCAGCCCTGTTCTTCGATGGTACGGACGATATGTTTTTTGTTTTTCGAACTCATCGTTACCTCGCCAATCGCTCCATATGCCGGTCGCGTCGTGGTAGACGTTAAACTCTGTTATTAAAAGGTAGGATCGATGGTTCGCCGGATTGGGAAAATTTCCTTCATTGGTAACTTTGATGCTGGGGAACAGTACCTGATGTAGAATCTGGACTGGAAATATCGTCCCCATTGAGCCGGTTTGGGGATCAACTTTGAGAGGGTTGGCTAATGGAAGGTGGGTGTTGCGAGAGAGCCTTCCCCATTAAAAACGAAATAATGAAGCGTCTCGAAGAATGTCATGAGGTTTTCGTCTAAGACGTGATTGCTGTCGCGGAAGCTAGCGTTTCTGTGACGGGGATTCAAAAGCCAATCTGTTGTAAGTTTGGTTGAATTGCTGTTCGCATTTATTGAATAGTTGATTAATCTCTTGGCTTGATAAACCCCCAGATATTGATTCGATTTTTTATCTCGTCTGCTTTGCCTTTTTAAACGCGCTATTGAGTATTCCACGTTTTAGGTGTCTAGATGAAACCAGTCAAAGTCTCACTCTGTATCGGCTTTGCCTGCATTTGCTTAGTCGCAATTGGTTGTTGGGCGGATCGAACGACGACGGAGTTGGAAGAAGGGCTTACTGCATCCAATGCGGGCGATTACAAGAGTGCGATCGTCAATTTCACTAATGTGATTCGATTAGAGCCGGGCCACGCAGAGGCTCATTACTATCGTGGTCTGGCGCGTTACAAGATTGGTTTACACGAAGATGCAATTACGGATTATTCGAGAGCAATTTTGATCCGGCCAGCCTTTCCGGAGGCGTTCTTGAACCGAGGCCTTGCGCGTCATCGACTAGGTGACTATCAGGCCGCCATCGAAGACCTGGAGCAGGCAATTCAGTTGAATCCACGAGACGGAAATGCCTATCTCAGTCGTGCAAAGGTAGAAGCTGATAGTCGAGGGGGTATAATTGGACCAGAGCCAAAACAGAATTAGCATGCTCTATAGTTTTCTCTCGAAAACTAATTGAGTTTTTTGATAGCAGTAAAGCAAAGAATAGTGAGAGGAACGCGATGAACATGAATTCGTTTGGCGGCCGCTTTGAAGGGGTTGTCAGTTGTTGGTTTGTTGCTTTAATCGTAATTATGGTGTTTAAACCTGAACGCATTAAAAATTCATTTTTGTTTAGACTGTCGATTGCACTGTTTATTATTCAGTACTTACTTGGAGCAGCTCTTGCGCTTGCCCCCACCGTTTTTAATGGATTTGGGAATTTGAATTCATTTTCGAGGTTAAATGGGGCGTCTACATGGCTGCCGATCTATCAATTAGTTGATATTGGCAAGGGGCTTTCCGATGCTTTAGGCATTTTGGCTTTATTTGGCAGTTTGGGGATTCGCGGAGCCCTCCCCCGGAAAGTTAAGCCGGCTGCGCCTCCAAAAAAGCACCCCCTTGATGATTAAGAATGTCGTCGGGGTTTCTTTTGATTTTCACCGCTTGTTTCGAACTTCGAGTCGCCGTGGACTGCTCAAAGGGGAATAAAAACGCTAAACTGATGAGGTTACAGATCCGTACAAACGATGTTGTGAGAATATCGCGATAAATTTCCATTGAGACAAAATGATTATTTCATCCAAAACCACCGACGGGCGCCCACATCGCTGCCATCTTTGCAAGTCTGACGTGTCGGTCCTTCATTTACAGGACGATGGCGATACTCCGTGCCCGAATTGCGGTGAGGTACAAGCGTTTGGCGAGGACATGATAACAACGGCAAGAGAAATCGACTCTTCAGGAGTTGAGAGCCTATTAAAAATTGAGGATGCAGAATTTCCACGTAAGTTATTACTGGACTTCTCCAGGGTCAATACAATCAACTCGGGTACGATCTCCAATTTGGTTAAGCTGCAAAAAGCTCAGGACGCGCGTGCCGGCA
>JAPOIJ010000315.1 GCA_029979005.1 Planctomycetota bacterium
AAACAGGTTTACGGGAGAATGATTGCTGCTTATAAGCGTGAAGATAGTCCCAATTCGGTCCCGATGGAAATTGAGTGTGGATTGCAATTTGACGATGGCGTAAGTTCATCTTTTTACAATAGTTTTTTGACGGGGCATCAACAGTGGGCTCACGTTTCTGGGACGGAAGGCAGTGTCTTTATCCCGGACTTTGTTCTTCCGTTTGAAGGTAACCAAGCGAAACATTCGATTTATCAGCCGGAATTTACTGTCAATGATTGCAATTTTGCGATGGCTGAAAATCGAGAGGACATCGTTATCGAGGAGCCTGGTAATAGTGCAGAGAACTCGCAGGAAACAAATCTGTTTAGGAATTTTGCTGAGCTTGTTTTGTCGGGTGAGACGGACGACCACTGGGGCGAAATCGCGTTAATGACTCAACGTGTAATGGATGCTTGCAAGGAGTCCGCTGAAAACGGTGGAGTTGCTATCGAGCTTAGCTAGCGTGAGGCGCAAGGGTGCGGTTAAAACCCTTCGGTTTCGTTTTCAATGAAAATGATCGGAACGGGGTTTGTCTATTTTATAAAATCTTCGGTTCGATTTTGATTAAGCAAATTTGTTTAATTGGGGCGTAACTCAGTAACCGATTCTAACCACAGTTACCTCTGGTTGGCTTAGGGCACCATCGAGTAGCCTGTTTCGGTTTCGAATTGGAAAGATTCGGTTCTGCTGATGCTGGTTCATTCGTGCCCGCGAAAGGCAAATATGAATCGAGCTGGTGTCGCCGCTGTTTTTGTATTCACGCAGTTAGTTCTTGCCGTGCCGGTTTCATTGGTGGGGCAGGAGATTGGGTGCCCGGTGCCGTGTTGTCTCGAGCCTGGGGATTTGTCTGAGCAAGAACAGGCTTCGATTGTTTCTCAATCAATTAAAGAGCCATCTGACCTATCTGAGACGGTTGGTAGCGTCGAGGTTCTGCATGAAATTAGGCCGGTCGGAACAGGCACGGGTTTGTGGGATTGGTCTGACGCTGGCCCGCACCATGACGCAGTGGTTGAAATTTCTTCGGACGCTGGGGCGGGCACTGGAGTGTTGATCGCGACGGATCGATCCAGGCGTTTCAAAAAAGGCCATGTCGGGCATGTTTTAACCGCATGGCACGTAATTAAAAATGATATCGTCAATGGTAATCTGAAAGTCCGATATCGAAACCGAGCAGAAACTCGCGATTGTAAAGTAGTCCAGCACAGCGAAGAGAAAGATATAGCCCTTGTTCGTGTATGGGTGCCACTTGGGATTCGCGAGGCGCGTCTGGCCCAATCCTCAATTAAGCGTGGGGATCAAATTGAATTAGTTGGTCTTGGCGGCGGAACCAACCTGACCAGTTGCGTGAGAGCATTTAAATCTGCTGCTTCGCCGCCCTCAAGCGTCGACAAGATATTTGCAGACGTACCACTTCTGCCCGGAGATTCCGGTGGCCCAATTTTTAATTCACGACAAGAGGTTGTGGGCGTGATCTCCGGCGGGTGGTTTTGGTGGGATAGCGGTGTTACCGCTCCCGATGGGTCTATTATGCGGACGACATGGCCTGCTCGAGCGAGTAACGTGTCACCTATTCGCCGGATGCTCGATGGGCTTAATAATTCCACGAATGTGGCGGATGTTGCACCGACATTAATTCGTTAATTCCGCAAGGTCTGACGTCGGGAAACCCTCCTCTTATGTAAAAGTGAACTTGGTTCTGCTACCCTGCTAAATTATGGTTTCTGTTTAAGAGTCATTTTGGAAGGGAATTCGGTTATGAATCCGATGCAGGAAGTCGAAATTTTGCGAGCCGCTTGTTGCGTGGCGGGGATTGATGGCGAGGTCACTGAAAACGAATTGGTGATGATCAATAAGTTGGCGGCTAAAGCGGGTGTCGGTCGGGCGTCGTTAGAGGCAATGATCGAGCGAGGCAAAGCGGATCCTGAGTTTTACAAAGAGCAGTTTCGAGTCCTCAAAGATCAGCCTAAGAAGTCGATGGTTTCCATTTTTAAAGTGGCTACGGCGGATAAATCTCTTTCAGCGGATGAGATTAACGTATTGCGCAAGTTTGCTGAAAAGTTAGGGATTTCTTCCGAATCGTTTGACGCTGTGGTTGAGAAAGTATCTCAACGTTCCGAATAGATTTGGAATATTCAACGCGCATTATCAAATCTGAGTAAGCAAAGCGGTTGAGCTTACT
>JAPOIJ010000302.1 GCA_029979005.1 Planctomycetota bacterium
GCACTGAATAGGGCGATATCGACACCGGCAAATGAATCCATGGTCAACTCCTGTACCGTCACCTCTTTGCCTCTGAATGACAGGGATTTTCCGGCGGAGCGTTTCGATGCAAGCGGGGTTAATTTGCCGACTGGAAAATTTCTTTTTTCCAGTGTTTTCAACATCTCAATGCCGACGGCTCCCGTAGCACCTGCAATCGCAACATGTAAGTCCTTTTTCATAAAGGGGCGGGAACTTTACTTTGGAATTTCGCCCTGTCAATTGCAGGGGTAATATATGATGAATCCCCCCCATGTTCCCCCTGCATTAGTTGGACTCTTTAAAATAACCCACGCAACATCTAAGCAACATATTTTCTGCATATATCTGCAAACTCATGCGTTTTTTTGGGTTTTGAAGAAAGTTTAGAAGCCAGCTTATTTCCGCCTTAATCTATTGGTGTGGAATGATTTAAGCTAGATCTAGTGATCGGGATTGAACCGATGACCTATTTTTAACGAATCAGCAGTTTTTTAATGCGAATCGGGTTTAAATTGAGAATTTGGCCCTTTTAAGAAAAATTTTTCACCTAAAAATGCATTGAATATTTGCTGATCATTATGGAGTGACACCCCTGCCCCCCCCCAACTCTTAAAAATTGGAGGATGAATGGAGGTCATTGGTTTTTAGGCTTCGGCGAAATTGCTTGCCTGAATGCTTAATGAGGCTGTAATAAGTGCCCGTCTTTGCGTGGCGGTAGAGGTTTTGGATCTTACCGACTTGCGAAAAGTGGCTTTGTTTGTGGTCTTATTATTCACGAAAAGAGCCTACAGGTGACAATAGCGTTTTTTGGCACTTCTAAAAACCCATTTAAGTCACTCATAGACAGTAACTTTTGCCAGAGTAGCTCAGTGGTAGAGCAGAGGACTCATAAGCCTTTGGTCGCGTGTTCAAATCACGCCTCTGGCACCATCTTTTTTTCATTTGCTAAACATTCGAAGCAATTGTGCTTTCCATTAAAAGCATCTCCAAGGCCTACGCCGGGCGAACCCTTTTTTCGGATGCAAGTCTGCAAATCAATCGACGGGATCGAATCGGTGTGGTCGGACCGAATGGGGCCGGTAAGTCGACGCTATTTTCCATAATCTTACGTGAAACCTCCCCTGATTCGGGGGAGATCGCGCTGGAAAAAGGTTCGTGTGTGGGATTCCTGCCACAAGAAAGTGCACCTACTGGCAATGAAACCGTGCTTGAGTTGGCCTGTTCTTTTTCGACTGAATTCCTAATTGCGGCCAGGCGACTGGGGGCGCTTGGCCAAGCGCCAGATGGCGAACCCTCGGCAGAGGATTACGATGCATTTGAAAATGCCGGAGGTGGGCAATTGATCGCCAAGGCCCGACAAATACTCAGCGGGCTTGGTTTTAAGGAATCTGATTTTGAACGCTTGGCTAGGGAGTTGAGTGGCGGGTGGATCATGAGAGCGCACTTGGCCAGGTTGCTCGTGCAGGAACCGGATCTGCTCATGCTTGATGAGCCGACGAACCATCTCGACTTGCACTCTTTGCTTTGGTTGCAGAATTACCTCCAAAATTATCCCGGTGCCATCCTGTTGATTTCGCACGATCGTGAATTTTTAAATCGCCTGGTAAGGCATATTGTGGAGCTTGAGAATGCCCGACTGACCCGTTACACCGGTGACTATGAACGGTATCTTGTCCAACGAGAAGCCAACGAGGCGCAATGGTTGGCCGCCTATGAAAATCAACAAAAGGAGATTGATCGGTTGATGCGTTTTGTTGACCGGTTTCGGGCCAAGAACACCAAGGCCACACAAGCGCAAAGCAAGCTCAAGCAGATTGAGCGAATGGAAAAAATTGAGGCTCCCCATATTTCCCGTAAACGGGTCCACTTCAGTTTTCCCCAACCGATTCGAAGCGGCCAGCGGATCATACGATTGGATAAAGTTTCCAAATCCTATGGCGATCTGGAAGTTTACAACTCACTTGATCTCGAGATTGAAAAAGGTAAACACATCGTTCTTGTTGGACCAAATGGCGCCGGGAAATCGACACTCCTGAAAATCCTGGCGGGGGTGCTTGAATTTAACGGCGGAGAACGAGAACTTGGTCATAATGTGCAGAGCGGATATTTCGCCCAACACCGCACTGAAGTCCTTCAATCGAATCGGACCGTTCTTGAGGAGATGCTCGACACGTCGGCGCAGGTTACGGAGGAATCCGTTCGCACATTGCTCGGCTGCTTCCTTTTTAGTGAGGATGACGTATTCAAAAAAGTGGGTGTACTTAGTGGGGGCGAAAAAAGCCGACTTGCCATGGCTAAATTGCTTTTGAATCCCCCCAACTTTCTTCTTTTGGATGAGCCAACAACGCATCTGGACATGGCGAGCATCGATACGTTAATCGACGCACTTTCCCAGTTCAGCGGAACATTGGTGTTCATTAGTCACGATGTTCATTTCATCCGCAAGATTGCAAAACATGTTATCCACGTTGAAGGCGGCCGCCTTCTTCATTATCCGGGACCCTACCAATATTACCTCGACAAAACAGGACAGGACTCCGGTCGGTCAACAGAGGCCAGTTTGGAAAACGGGCAACCGAAAAAAAATGCACCGCCAGTAAAACGAGAAGATGCGAAGGCCCGTAAGCGAAGGGAGGCAGAGGAGAGGCAGGCTCTTTCTAAAAAACGAAAGGCTAAACAAATTCTGATAGAGCGACTGGAGGCCAAGATCACCGAGTTGGAACTTCGTCAGACAGAAATAACAACACTACTTGAGCAGCCAGATACCTATGCAAACGGAGGACAGGCACAGGCGCTCAATCGCGAGTTAATGGAGTTAAACGAAGATCTTGAGCAGCACAATCGCGAGTGGAGCCAAGCGGTGTATGCCCTCAACGCTATCGGCTAGCGCTTGGCCA
>JAPOIJ010000109.1 GCA_029979005.1 Planctomycetota bacterium
AGGGAAAAAACACTGGTCGTTCTCGGTGTTTGCAATAAGGCGCGAGGTGAAGGCGATAATCACATGCGAGACATGAGTTGATTGCTTACGAGGAATGAACAGTTCCCTGGCAACTTTCAGGGCGGGAGTGACAAACCTGCCGGTTGGGCCAAAGGAATTTCGATTGATCAGGAGATTAAGGGGTTCCTCCAAGCCAATGAAGCGACTAGTACACGGTTCGGAACGCTTGAATTTGGTGTTCGGGTTCCACACAAGGCAGACCCGTGGACAAGGATGGTTTATGCAGGTCCGAACCAGCCACTGGCTCCCATTGCGGATCCGTACCGAATGTTTGAAAAAATGTACGGTAACGTCAAGGATCGGGAAAATCTATTAAGTGTTTTGAACATGGTTCAACAGGATGTTCAGTCGTCAGGACTACGGGTGTCCGAGCAGGATCGCCATCTTCTAGAGGCCCATGGGAAATATATTGGGCAGATGGAACGGGAGCTCGTCAATCAAAATAAACCCACGTATCTAGCCGCACCGGTTGAGCTGCCTAAGAATATCGGGGATTCTGATGAAAACATGCCGACGTTATCAAAGATGCAGATTGATTTGTTAGTGAATGGTTTTGAAAATGATTTGAACCGGATTTCGACCCTGCAGTACACTCAGTCGGTCGGGCAATCGAGAATGAAATGGCTCGACGTCAGTGAAGGTCATCATACGCTTTCTCATGATCCCGATGGCAAAAAAGAAACGCAGGATAAGTTGCGCCGTATCAACACTTGGTACTGTGAGCAGCTTGCTTACCTTTGTAAGAAATTGGAAGCAACAAAAGAGCCGGGATCGAACGAATCCATGCTGGACAACACACTGGTTGTGTGGACCAATGAATTAGGTCACGGGAATTCCCACACTCTAAACAACCTTCCGATGGTATTGGTCGGTGGCGGCTTTGGGTTTGAAATGGGGCGTTTTACAAAAGTTAAAAACGTTTCCACAAGTCGGCTTTGGCTTGCCATCTCCCATGCAATGGGCCATCGAATCGACAGCTTTGGACTAGCGGAGCTATGTAAAGAAGGGCCTGTCAAACTTTAATGGGCGTGGATTTTCTTTGTGTATTCGCCTAACGATTGGAAACGATTCAGCAGTGAGGGAGTGCTGGATTAGTTTGCAATCGTTGGGACTCTAGCGTTGGTTTCAGAAATCCAGGATTCGAGTTTGTTTTTTAGCTCGGCCGTTTTTTCCGGCATCAATTTTGATAAATCGTTTGCTTCACTCAGATCCTCTTTGAGGTTGTACAATTCGGTTGAGTTGTCGTCATAAAATTTAATCAGCTTAAAATCTCCGGCTCGTATCGCACTACCCGGCCGATTTTTTTTGTGAAACGCATAGTTTGGGTAGTGGAAATAGATCGCGTCACGTTTGAGCGGGGATTTTCCGAAGCACATATCAATAAGTGAATTGCCATCCGGGTGGTTCGTCGGATCAGGCTCGATACCGGTGGCGTCGAGAATGGAGGCGTGAAAATCCATGCTGATGATAGGCGTCTCGCTCACGGTATTGGGTTTGATTTTTCCCGACCATTTGATGATCGCAGGAACACGAATCCCCCCTTCGTAAAGGTACCCCTTCTCACCTCGGAGAGGTTTGACATTGGCGGCAAATGGGCCGTTATCCGATGTGAAAATGATCAGTGTGTTCTCAGCGAGGCCGAGTTGGTCAAGACGGTTCAGGAGTTTGCCGATCGCAAGGTCCATGCCTTCGATCATCGCCGCGTAGGTTGGGTTTTCGATGCCGGGACCTTTTCTTTTTTCATATTTTTGGACTAGCGGTTCGGGAGCCTGGAAGGGGTAGTGGACCGAATAATTCCACCAGCAAAGAAAAAATGGCTTGGCCTGGTTCTTCTCGATGAAATTAATGCACTCCTGGCTGCATCGTTCGGGGAGGTAGTTCAACTGATCGTTGGGCGGAATATTGGGAATGCGGTAGGGTTCAAAATAACTGGGCGGGCCGCCAAAAGAACATCCCCCGATGTTCAAGTCAAATCCCTGGTGTTCCGCACGTAATTCCGGTTCTGTCGGGCCGATGGCTTTTTTATTTTGGTGAGAAAGATGCCACTTCCCGATAAAGCCTGTGGCATAGCCTTTGGCTTTCAATTGCTCCGCCAGCGTGACTCGATCGAGAGGAAGGTTCCGTTGCCAAAGTGCTGTTTTGATTTTTGTTCCAGGCTTTTGGAAGCCCGGCGGATGCCCTGGAGCGTGGTTGGTAATGTTAAGTCGCGCTGGAGACTCTCCGGTCATCATGGCTGCACGCGTGGGAGTACAAACGGGTGAAGCTGAGTATGCATTGGTAAAAAGCATGCCTTGTTTGGCAAGTCGATCTAAATTGGGAGTGTCTAGATTGTTATTGCCATAACAGTGGAGATCTTTCCATCCTAAATCGTCTGCCATAATAAGAACAATATTCGGAGGGGAGATTTGTGAGTCGTTGGATTGCCGAGCATCGACCTTACCCGCACATATTAGACAGCAGCACATCAACGTAAATAGAGCCGTTGCCGAGCTGAATGAACTGCGATTGAACGCATCGCCACAACGGGTGTTGCCTTTAGTCATCGTCCTGAGACTCATAGTTTTTTCTCTTTGGTTTTTATCAGTTGTTGTGCTCATGCATAAAACGCGTGAGGCGAGAAAAATATCGGTAAATCAAGCTGCTGGCTCATTGAATTGGAAGTAGATCAGTGAGTTGCAGCGCCTTTTGAAAGGTTAATTCGCAGACCAATGTGGTTCACGGTACAATTGTAGTTCGTGGGGAGATGCTTGGAAACCAAAGTTGCTTTGATAGGGGAAGCGTATTGCTGTTAGAGATTCAGCAATTAGCTCGCCAACCTAAGGATTGCCGGTTATTGCTTAAGGGATAGGAAATGCGAAAGCCACTCAAACGGCGAAGTTTTTTAAAAGGGGCTGGAGTCGCGGTCGCTTTGCCGATGCTCGAAGCGATGGTTCCGAATAGTCAAGCCTCGTGCACAGGCCAGCATCCGGTTAAAAGATTCGTTTGTCTTTCGAATAATTACGGGATGTATCGTAAAGGATTTTTTCCTTCATCCGATCAAATTGGGGCAGGCTATGAAATGCCTGAGACCTTGCGATCGCTTGAGCAGCATCGAAAGCACCTGACCATTTTTTCGAACTTGGACCATGGGAATACAGGGGGCCACGCCGGAGTGCCCGTGTTATTAAGCGGAGTGCGGCCATCCTTAGCTCACGGATATCCGGAAGGCAATCTTAGTCTTGATCAGCGACTTGCGGAATTTAATGGTACTGCAACCCGGTTTCCTTCGATGACAATCGGCTGTAACGAACAGAATTTAATCAGTTTCACTCGTGCGGGTGTTCAGGTGCCGACAATTGACATGCGGACTGCCTACCGCCTGATGTTTCTTGACGAACCTGCAGAGAGAAAAGCAACTGCCTTAGAGAGGTTGAAACGTCAAAATAGTGTTTTAGATGTGGTAATGGGCCAGGCGAAATCGCTTCAGCAGCGACTGGGAAAGCAGGACCAACGAAAGCTAGATGAATACCTCGGATCTGTTCGCTCATTGGAAAAGAAGATTGTTCAGCAGGAGCCTTGGATTGATCGACCGAAGCCGAAAACGGATGTTTTGGAGCCGCAACGAAAGGGAGGAACGCCCGAACAATTAAAGGCGACCATCGAGATGATTGTTTTAGCACTCCAAACTGATTCTACGCGTGTCATCACTTGTGTTAGTGGTTTTGCGAATGGTGATTTTGGATTGAGCGGCGGTTATCACAATTTTTCTCATCATGGAGAAAGGCCAGAGCCGGTGGCTGCCCTCAAAAAGATCGAAGGTTATCAGATTGAAATGATGGCCTACCTGATAGAGCGCTTGAAGCAGCAGGCCGACGTAATTAACGGCGGGACGCTTTTAGATCATACGACAATTTTGTTTGGGTGCGGAATGGCGACGGGTACGCATCAAACTAAAAACCTACCTCTTCTGTTGGCTGGCGGCGGTTATCATCATGGAGAGCATAAGGTGTACCCTGAAGTCGTTGGCCGGACACCAGCGGCGAATCTTCTGTTATCTATTTTGCAAAATCAGGGGGTGGAAGCGGATCGCTTCGGTACGAGTAGTGGGACGCTAACCGGACTGGGTTGGAGTTAGAGATTGTGAGAAACCTAATTGTTTCAATTGCAATCGTAATTTGCGGTTGCGGCTCATTCGTTGCAACGGCGGATGAATTACAGGGGTTCTTAAATAAGAATTGTCTTGCTTGCCATGGTGCGCAGCGTCAGGAAAATGACCAACGGTTTGATGATCTCGGGAAAGATTTTTCGAAATTAGAAACGCTCGTTGTCTGGCAGGGAATCCTGGATCAATTAAACCTTGGTGAAATGCCCCCGGCCGATAGCCCGCAGCCATCTCGCGAAGCGACATCGCAATTTATCGAGCGGCTAACGGTGAAGCTTCAGTCAGCCTACGCGGAGCGCCGTAGCACGCAGGGGCAAACTGTTTTACGCAGGCTTAACCGCCATGAATTACGGAATACGTTTCGTGATTTGTTATTTCTCGATGGGCTGATGTACCGCCCGGGAATAGCGGATACGCGGCTTTACGATAACAACGGTAACGGCCGAGTCGAGCATACGGCTGACGATCCAGTTCGCTTTTTTCCCGCGGATGAAGGTGAGGATGGCTCCGCCAATATCGGCGAGAAGCTGGTAATGTCGGACTTTTTGCTGAACTTAATTTATGGTGCCGCAGATGAATCGATTGCGGCGGCTACCCATCTGGAAATAAAACCAAACGTTCAAAAAAAGCGAATCATTGCTCCGCTCAATAAACGAGGTGCCGGAGAATTGGAGCGGATCGCTGGTGAGAATAAACCTCAATTTGATTCACTCTTTCGAGGTGCATCATTGAAAATTGACGAATTGAATCGGGTAGGCATTTCAGCTCGTTATCGCGTGGTGGTCGAGATTTCAGCCGGGAATCAGCATCACCCCTGGGGAGAACTGATTCCAACCCCGCAGAATGAACCTTTTCGATTGAGTCTTGAGCTGGTCAAAGGTCGAAATCAGATTCCTATTTCCAATTGGGAAATTCCGGCCGATGGTCGGATTCACGAGTTTTCTTGCGAAGCTTGGATTGATGGGGACTGGGGGCCACAGATAACGTGGCAAAATGGTCCTACTTCACGGGAATTGCAGACCGAGCGATTGGTGAAAAAGTATTTGCCGGAGAGATTTATTGAACCTCCAAAGCAGTCACAGTTTGCTGATAAAACAGAATTCGAAAATGTACGTCGCAAACGAACGAGGGAGATGGAAACGGCACTATTGCAGAATTACCTGGGACCCTGGGTAAAGATTCATAGCTTGACTTTGGAGCCGTTGATCGATTCGTGGCCTCCCAAGAGCCATCAATTGCTTTATGGAGATGGCTCAGGCGAGGAAGGTGAGGTTCGAAAACTACTTTTTCGATTTGCTGAGCGAGCTTTTCGACGTCCGGTTTCAAAAGAGGAAATGGAACCGTATGTCAGGTTGGTTTTAGAAGCAATTGAGGAGAAGCAAGGTGGAGCGGCTGAGGAGTTGCGATATCGAATATATCCTGGTCGCTGGAGCAAATTGCCTGAATTCGAGTCCCTTACCCCGGTTTCGGAAGGAGTCTTTCCGAGTGGAATGGTCGATTTGAATGTGTCTCCAGCGAAGGATTATTTTGGACTCGTTTGCGAAGGGAAAATAAAGGTTCCCGAAAATGGCGAATATGTATTTGAGATGGCGTCAGACGATGGCGCAAGGATTCTAATCAATAGCGAAATCGTGGTTGAGCATGATGGTTTGCATGGAGCGACTCCGAAAAAAGGGAGTGTGTCATTAAAAACAGGGACGCACGATCTCCGTATTGAGTATTTTGCCTTTGGTTCTCCGAATCGTTTTCGAGCGAGTTGGTCAGGTCCTGGTGTGTCACCAACTCCCTTGTCGTTTAATGGTCAGACTTCGCGAGATGGTGGCGGTGCGCTGTCGAGAGCGAATGGAGTGGTTGGGGCTTTGCAGGATGGCTATCTGGCTATTTTGTGTTCGCCTCAGTTCTTATATCGCAGCGAAGATTCGGGGCCTCTTGATTCGTATGAAATTGCTTCGCGCTTAAGCTACTTTCTATGGTCGTCAATGCCGGATGAAGCGCTTTTTGAATTGGCAAACAAAGAGATGCTGGATGACCCCCGGGTTTTGGCTCAGCAGGTCGACCGAATGTTAGCTGATGAAAAGGCAAAATCATTTGTCCAGAACTTTGCAGCAGCGTGGTTGCGTTTGGATAAGCTTGGAAAGATGCCGCCATCAGAGCAGTTCTATCGAAACTTGAATGTCGAACAACTGATGATCGAACAGGTTTCTCGATATTTTTCCGATGTGGTAACCAACAATGCTCCGGTCAGTCAGTTGATTGATTCCCAATATGTCTACATGAATGAGGTGTTGGGAAAGTGGATCTACCGCCGCGAGGACATTCGAGGAAGTGCATTGCGGAAAATTGAGATTAGCGATCCGCGTCTGGGCGGGATTTTTGTCCTGCCGGGGGTAATGACTGCGACTGCGAATGGAGTAGATACTTCTCCGATTGTGCGTGGGGCCTGGGTATTGGAAAACGTTTTGGGTTCGCCACCCTCCCCTCCTCCGCCTGATGTAGAACCGCTCCCGACAGATACCCGAGAAGCCACCACTATTCGTGAGCAGTTGCTGTTGCATCGCAAACATGAGGCGTGCAATGGTTGCCATCGAAGAATTGATCCAATGGGATTTGCGTTCGAAAATTTTGATCAAATTGGACGTTGGCGAGATAAGTATCCAAGGTCCAAGGATCAAATCAACACCTCGGCGAGGATGGCGAATGGGGAATTGCTCGAAGATATTGTTGAGTTTAAGCAAATGCTTCTGGCACGCGAGCAGGAGGTCACCCGTTGCCTTGCCGAGAAGTTGTTGAGCTATTCCAGTGGTAGATTAATGGAACCGTTGGACCGGGGGGAGGTTGATCGAATTGTGCGGGAGCTTGCCAACACGAACGGGGGGCTCCGAGATTTGATTAAATTGGTGGTGCAGAGTGAGATTTTCTTAAACAAATAAACAACGTGAATTGTTTTTTTGTTTGTCATTGCCTATTTGATTTCGGCAACCACCGCATCTCCCATCTCTGAGGTGCCGATGTAGTTCTCTCCCGCGTGAGCAATGTCTGCCGTTCGTAGTCCGTTAGCTAAGACGTTCTTGACTGCGTTCTCGATTCGTTCCGCGTCGATGCTGTTTTCAAACGTCGTTCTAAGCATCATGGCTACCGATAAAATGGTTGCCAGAGGGTTGGCTAGGTTTTGCCCCGCGATGTCGGGTGCGGAGCCATGCACCGGTTCGTACATGCCTTTCTTGTTTGCGTCGAGTGAAGCGGAGGGGAGCATTCCAATCGAACCGGTTAACATGGAGGCGGCATCGGAAAGGATGTCTCCAAACAGATTGGTCGTCACAATCACGTCGAACTGTTTTGGAGCCCGCACCAATTGCATGCAGGCGTTGTCAATGTACATGTGAGAGAGCTCAACTTCCGGGTAATCACCGCTCACGTCAGTCACGATCTCTCTCCACAGTTCAGAGACTTCCATCACGTTCGCCTTGTCGACACTGCATACACGTTTGTCGCGTTGTTGAGCAACTTGAAAGGCTGAGTGAGCAATGCGGCGAATTTCGGGCTCACGGTAAACCATGGTGTTGTATCCAATACGGGTACCGTCTTCATCCGTTGTCATGGCTCGAGGTTCGCCGAAGTAGATACCGCCCGTCAATTCACGAACGATCATGATATCGAGACCTGAGACTACTTCAGGTTTGAGCGTGGAGGCGGATGCCAATTCCGGGAAAAGTAACGCGGGGCGAAGGTTGGAGAATAATTGAAGTTCACTCCTTAAGGATAGCAATGCCCGTTCAGGGCGGTGCTCGCGAGCGATCTTTTCCCATTGAGGACCACCGACCGCACCCAGTAGAACAGCATCCGATTGGCGGGCAAGTTCGAGTGTCTCTGGTGGCAGGGGATGCCCATGTAAGTCATAGGCGGTTCCGCCGACGGGGGCTGTGGTGCATTCCAAGCCAGTAGAGAAATCTGAATTGAGTTTGTCGATAACGCGAATGGCCTGCGCTGTGACTTCGTGACCAATTCCGTCTCCTGGAAGAACTGCGACGGTACCTGATTTCTTCATCTTAACCTGATCCTAAAAGTGGAATTCCCGTTATTTGAGACGATTCTCCAGTCGCACTATTTTAAGAAAAATGGCATCAGTTCCCAGCCGTTAAGCATTTTTAAATCGCTGGATTCCGCATTTGATTCGTTGTAGTTTTCGAATTGATCCGCTGAAATCCCCGATCCACAAATGGTAAACGGAACGTTGCCGTGAGTGTGAGTTTTTGTGCTAAGGTACGTCGGATGGTCGGGGGTTACAAGGATTCGGAATTCCTCGCCGCTCGCTTCGAGGTGCTCGAGAATAGGGCCAACTATTTTGTTATCAATTTCTTCGAGTGACGTGATTTTTTTCGCGAGGTCACCCTCGTGGGATGATTCATCGGGAGCTTCGATGTGTACGCAAACCAGATCGTATTTCTCTAGTGCATCGATTGCGTATTTCCCTTTGGCGGCGTAGTCGGTGTCGGTGTAGCCGGTCGCTCCAGGAACTTCGATTCGATCCCAGCCAATTAAAGCTGCCAAACCACGGAGTAAATCAACTGCGGTTATCATTGCCCCGTTGATTCCATGCAGCTGGCTAAATGGCGTTAAGTTTGGCCGTTGCCCCAAACCCCAGAGCCAAATATTGGTTGCGGTGAGTTGATCGTTATTTTGGCGGTCTTTATTTACTGAGTGCTCAGAAAACCAGTCGGTACTTTGATTCATTAAATCACACAGCAGCTTACTGCCAGGCCCTCTCGGAAAATCTTCGGCGACCGATTTGTCGGAGAGATCATGCGGAGGAGTTGCTCTCGTTTCGTTAGAAAACGGAGCGGGAGAATCGGGGGAGCCTCGAAACATGAGCAGGTTACGGTAGCTCACTCCGGGAATAAACTCTAACTGAGAATGGGTGCAATTTTCTTGCGCAGTTTTTAAAAGTGCTTTGCCATCCTGGGATGAAATATGCCCTGCGGTAAAGCTCGTCATGGTTTGGTCGGTGACCGTGACAAGGTTGCAACGAATACACCAGTCGTGCTCACCCAGTTCGATACCCTGTGCCGCCGCCTCGAGTGGTGCTCGACCGGTGTAATTCTTGATTGGGTCGTAGCCAAGCAGGCTCATGTTCGCGACGCTGCTACCGGCGGGCAGGTGAGCGGGAGTGTGGTTAGCACAACCGACAATGCCGTTGGTAGCAATCTTGTCCATGGCAGGCGTTACTGCCGCTGCGAGAGGTGTTTGGCCATCGAGTTCCGCTTGAGATTCGTCGGCGCATCCATCAGGAATAATGATGACGTATTTCATAATTGATTATGTGTTCTTTATGTGAGAGTAAAGCCATGATGAATCAGCAACGTGGCCACTACTAATTAATTCGACATGAGACTCAAAAGAAAGCCTTAGCTCAGAATTCTAAAACGTTCCGGAGATTCAGCAACGGTAGGCATATCGGCAATTTGTTTCATTGCTGCACGAGCCGCTGATTCTTTGGCGGCGTGCGTCATAATTACAATTGGGACCGTTTGTTGATGTTCATTTTGAGTTTCATGTTGATATACCGATGCAATTGAGATTCCATGTTGCCCCAAACGGCCTGTGATTTGCCCCATGACCCCTGGTTGATCAACGACATCGAACCTCATGTAATACCGGCCTTCAAGATCGCCGGGTTCGGCAAAATCGACGCGTTGGTGGCCGTCTGCCCACAATTCAAGTGTTTTAAATGTAATTGCTGTACGTCCCACGGCCGTATCAATCATGTCAGCTACGACTGCCGAGGCGGTTGGCATTTGCCCAGCACCCTGGCCATGAAAAAAGACAGGGCCGACAGCATCCCCAACAACACTCACCGCGTTGAAGTTTGCTTGCACTTCGGCAAGTGGCTTTCCCGTTTTTACCAGCATTGGTGACACCATCAATTGGATACCCGAACCTGCTAATTTGGCGAAAGCAATTAACTTGATTCGATAGCCAAGATGTTTTGAAAATTTCAAATCGCGGTCATCGATTGAGTCGATTCCCCGCCGAGGAATATCAGACCAGTGAACGCGGGCTCCAAAGCAAAGGTGAGCAAGAATGGCAAGTTTCTGGGCAGCGTCCGTGCCATCGACGTCCATGGCGGGATCTGCTTCCGCTAAACCCAACTGCTGGGCTAACGAGAGAGCTGATTGGTAGTCACCACCTTCGCTGTCCATTTTCGAGAGAATAAAATTACTTGTTCCATTAAGAATCGCGTAAAGTGATTCAATTTGGTTGGCAGAAAGACATTGGCTCATGTTTGTAATAATTGGAATTCCGCCTGCTGCGGATGCTTCAAACGCAACCGAGCGTCCCAATTGCCGAGCGCGATCGAAAATTTCTGGCCCGTGTTCCGCCAGTAATGCCTTGTTGGCCGTGACTACGTCTTTTCCACTTTCGAGTAGCTTCAAGATGATGGAGCGTGCCGGTTCAATTCCACCAACGAGCTGGGCGACAACTTTGACCGAATCGTCATCGATCACCTTGTTGAGATCATCTGTGAGAATACCTGCGGGCAGATCAACATCACGCGGTTTGTGAATGTCTTTAACAACGACATGGCTGAGCCAAAGTGTGCGTCCCGCGTGTCGTGCGGTGCGGTCTCCATGGTCAAGAAGTAATTGAGCTACGCCCTGCCCGACTGTCCCCAATCCGACAATCGCTACGCCTGTTTTATTCATTTATCTAGCAGTTTGTTTGGCTTCGCAGATTAAAATAGTGAATGCCAATGTAGGGTGAGTCCAAGTTTTTCTCAAGCGACATTGGCGGACTTCAATGCAATGAAGTTTGGATATTGGGCGTTATCGATTGTTTGTTGAAGTTGAACAGGTTTTTGGATGGCCGCGGAGATTTAGGCAAATCTGCAAGACTTCGCTTGGTTGCCGCGCTAGTTTGGTATTTTGAAAGTTTGTAGTGTTTTTTTATTGGAAAACAGGAAAAACTAATTCAAATCCGTTATCCTTTGAAACGGGCGTGATCTGAGCCGTACTGGATGGTGATAGCATGAAAATCCAAACGATGACACAAATCATTACCGATCCATCCGATTGGGACGGTTCGTTATTTGGGACGTCGTTGGAGTTAGTGCAGCTAACCGAGACAGAATTTCGAAGCTCGCAAACCGTCATTGAATTAGACGGAATCAAATTATTGAGTTTATTTGTTAATCAGTCGATTGTGGTTCGGTCGCGACTGCCCGCTCGCCGGTACGTAGCTACCTTGTTTGATACGGCCCACGGAGGTCATTTTGCCGGAGAGCGAATCGACGCCCGTCGTGTGTTTGTCATGCCTCCCACGTTTGATTTTGACAGCTGTATTAACGACGGTGCATTTTCCTCCAGCTCTATTTTTGTTCCCCCCGAGCAACTCGAGCCCTATTACCAGACCCTGTTCGGAGATGCTCTTGAGCAAAGGGCCGTAATGCACAGCGCGATGGTCGATTTAGAGTCCAGTTATTGGGTAGCGAGCTGGCCAGATTTTATTCGGCAGTTTAATTCCCACGGTTTAGAGGCGGAGCAGCGGTTAAAAATCCAGGAAGCGCTGCGCGATCGTGCATTGATGTTAGTTGCCTATTCCATCCATCGTTCTATCGTGGAAGAGTATCCTGAAATTGAAATTTCAGAAAAATCAAAAGGGTTGGCGAAATCGAGGGCTCTGGTTCGCGTCGCAGAAGATTATTCTAAAGAGCGGCCCGAGGAGCATTTAAGGATGGTTGACTTGTGCGAGGCAACGCAAGTCAGTGAGCGGACGTTGCAATATGCGTTCAAAAAATGTCTTGGTATCTCGCCGATGAACTATTTAAAACGTCACCGTTTACATCAAGTTCGGCACAGGCTGAAGCAATGTCGCGCTGAGGAAACTACGGTGACTTCGGTTGCGTGCCAGTTTGGATTTTTTCACTTTGGCGATTTTTCACAATCGTACAAGACTCAATTTGGTGAGTTGCCGTCGGAAACCTTGCGTCAGATTGGCTGAGTTGATTGGTGCGTTAACGGTCTGCAGAGATGATCATTCTGCTTTCATCTCTTTAATCCACGTACGAATTAAAGCGAGTCCTTCATCATGTACCAGTGATTTTCCGAATTCGGGCATGATCTCACCTGACTTTGTCGTTCGCATTCGATATTCGAGAATGGACTCGTCCGGTTTTCCGGGCACGATCCCGTATAATCGTCCACCAGTCCCCTTGCCTGCTGCGACCGGGATTTTAAACGTTCCCAGGTGATAGGGATTGGTCTCTTCGATGTTTAAGTGGAGGCCGGAGTTTCTGGCGGGACCAATCGGATTGTGGCAGTGAGCACAATTGACTTCGAGATAGGCACGGGCGCGATGATCTACCGAACCTGTCGACTCGTCATCCCATACGGCAAGCTTTGGAATTTCTAAAAGTTCAGGAAGCTCGTTAATGATTCCGATGTCTTCCCAATGCTCTAATTGATTTTGTTGATTGCCGCGAACTGCGAGATCGCGATTCAAATTGGCCGCTTTGGGACCAAGGGGGTGCATCTCTGTATCTGTGTGACATCGTTTGCAGTCATTCAGATTCGGTACCAAATGGGCATTGGAGCGAGGGGTACCATCGCTGTGAACCCAGGAGACATCGACCGTCGCGCCGATTACGGCAAGTTCGGCATCAGTTTGATCTGAATTCCAGACGTAGGGAATACCTACCCAGCCTTCTGGTCGATGCTCCATGATTCGCGTTTCGACGAGTTGTCGGGGAGAAGACGGTTCGCTGAGGTCTTGGGCGTAATAGAATGTTTTCGCAATCACAGTTCCAACGGGAAAGTCGAGTGGCCCGTTCGGCTTGTAGTTGATCTGAGTTCCCGGAGGCAATTTTATCAGTCTTTGTTTTTGAGAGTAGTCGCTAAATAGAGGTGTGTTCAAATCGTATTCGATCACCTCATTAGAAGGCTTTAGTTCTTTCATTGGCATTTGAAAGATACCGTAGTCCGATAGTTTGGGAAGGTATTTGCTGAGCCGGCTTTTTGAAAGCTGTGTGGCAGCGTTCTGGATGGTATCACTGGAAGAGGGGGAGACGTTAGCTCCGTTTTGTTCGCACCCTAATGCGATGACTAACATCATCAGCGCAATCGAAATCCAGGAAGATTCCGAGGTCAGACTCAATCGTTGTAAGTGAAGTTTGAACACGAAGACAATTATCAGTCGGTTGCGGTTGAATTCAAGGCCAAGCTTGCAAACTCCCTATTTAACGCCTTCAATCGTGACCGTTTTGACCGGGGGCAAGGGGTGTGAGAAGCCGGTGATATCGGTGGTCATGTTGGGTTGTTCGCCCGCAAACAGGGTTCCCAGGTCAAGATTTACAAAAGATGCTTCACCATTGCCGATGATGGAAACACTGAGATCGGCCGGCAGCTTCCCGTCTACCAGTTTCGTTTGATTTAGTATGCCGTCGTAAACGATGTCGGGTAGATTTTGACCCGTCGCGTCGGTGAACAGCTTGAACTGACTCCCCTGCGGATTCGAACCTCCGTTCTTAAATGTGTTGTTTTTTATGGAGATAGCTTCAGGATAGGGATCGTATTGATCGTCATCGAACTGCCTCTGTGTGGTCAGAAAGCTCACAATTAAACAGCCGGCTCCGTCGTTACCATCAAACGTATTTCCAGATGCCTCGACACGGTCATTCGCCATGATCATCAAACCGGTTCCTGACGGTACCGTGGCGACCATTGCTCCCTCTTTGGCGAAGTTTTCATGGTTGTTGGCCGTAATTGTATTGTTGAAAACCCGGCAATCGGCACCGTTCTTAATTGTCAGTCCCGGCAGTGAGAAAACGAGGATACCACCGGTGTTATTTTTGCTGATGTTATCGTAGACATCGGCACCAATACAATTTTCGATTTCAATTCCCGCGACATTTTTTTCGGTAATGCAATTGCGAACGATTACCTGCTTGGATTGTCCGACGTAGATGCCTGCGTCGGAAGCGCAATGGGCAACACAGTTTTCAATCAACACATTGTTTGAGAGGACTGGATATAAGCCGTAGGCGCCGTTTTCTGAAGACGGTCCGTTGGTCCACCAGGTTCTAACGCGTCGCATCGTAAGCCCGTTACAATCCTGAAGTTTAATCGCGTCGCCGGGTGTGTCTTCGATGGTTAGATCTTCAATTGTAAACCGATCGGCTTTTACTTTGACTCCTTCTCCCCCTTTGCCATCTTTGAATTTTGCAAAGTTAAGAATGGTTTGTTCCATTCCTTTTCCGCGAATGGTTACATCTTCGACGCCGTCCAAAGAAAGCGTACCGTCAAACTCAAATTTTCCCTCGGCAAATTCAATGATGTCGCCCGGTTCGGCAAGGATAAATGCTTGTTCGGCGGCCGCTTGAGCATCTGCCCCGGGAGTGATGACGATCGTTGCCGTAGCGACAGTCTCGTTTGTGGAGTTTGCGGCTGGAGGTGAAGGAGATTTTTCGCAACCGCTGGCAATCAAAGTAAGGGCCAGAAGAATCGCCATTGATAGTTTTTTCATTTTTTTGTTCCTGATCGTGTGTTTGCATCAGAAGCTGTGCATTATTTATTTTTCGCTGACTGCGTTAACCACGCATTGCGTGAAAGAGCAGTAGCGGCAAGCGTGTGATGGAGGGTTTATCGTAAAGTTTCAGCAGCGACCAGCCAACTTGGTTCGCTGTTTTGTGAGAATGGAACCAAACCGGCTTGGGGTGGCTGCAGAGCGGCCCGCGGAGTACCGTTTTCTCAAAGTTTTTTATGCAAAAAGTATTGTGGACGTGTCCGATTCCACTTTGCGGTGATTCGAGATTAGAACTTGGATGGCCTCCCCAAGGGGGCGTCATCAATCCATAGACAACCCCTGCCCATTGGTTCACACACACCGAGCCGTAACGCAATTTAGCAATTGACTTTTCCAGGGCAAACTTCTCTTGCTGTTCGAAGGCCTTCGGTACAGTGATGGTTGCACAGAGAGTTCCGAAGAGTTTTTCATTGGCGAACTCAACAGCTGAATTTAAAAACTCAACCGGGTCGCGACCGGGTAGCATCGTTTCTGCACATACGCATACAAACGATTCTTCCTGAAAAAGGTGCTCTGCAGATTCCGGGGTTGTGTTTTGAATCAAGGTCCAGGGGAGTTGAGTGGATGAGTTCGGCATGACGCCGCCGACATTGGCGCGTTCAAATCTTTCCCTGGCCCCTGGATAGTAAGAGTATCGCGGAGGAATTTTCTTTAACAGCGTTTCAATCCGAGCGAGAAAATCAGAACGTTGAGGCCAGTCGCTACTCGTCACAATCATTTTGGTGGCAACACAATTGAAAGATGCATTGTTGACGATAGAAGCGGCGATATGTTCGGCTTGGGATTGGAGTTGGCGGTTTGTGTAATTCCCCGGTACGACAATCCAAGGAGTGACATTGCCAAGCTCACTTGTAATCGGTTTGTTTACGAGAGGAGTGTTGTTTGCAATGCGGTCGGCTCGTTCTTCGGCGTTTGCGCCCCAAACAATAGCATCATGTGTATGGTGCGAACCGGTCACGTGGAGTGAGTCAATTTCTGGATGTTGGACGATCGCTTTTCCAACTTCATTTCCACCGCGTATGATATAGAGCAGTTGGCTTTCAATTAATGGGGCAAATACTGAGCTAAACGTGGAATAGAGGTATTCATTGACGGGATTGAGTTTTAGTAAAACGACCTCACCATCGTGAAAGATCTTGTAAAGCATATCGGTTGCCGGAATAGCGCTGACATTCCCGGCTCCTAGAATACCTGCAATTTTCCCATTGCCCAAAGAGTTCTTGTTGGAGGGTAGTTCGGCAAAAAGATCTTGACCGTCATGCTCAGGGTTCATCCAGACTTCCGCGGTCAGTCCACGAAAAATCAAGGAATCAAATAAACTTCTCACCGGCAAAATGGGGACACAAGTTCGACCTATTTGATTGCAGTGGGGCGGGTTGGGAAGTTGCGGGGTGCCGATCTTTTCGACATCTTGAAATAAACGGGATAGCAGTCGTAGGTATCTAAGTAACGTCGCGGGACCCGCGAGAATTTCCTCGGCGGCTGCAGTGTGCGTGAGTGGAACTTGTTTCGCATTGCAGGCGACTTCGACCCATTGTTGGGCGAACTCAGGAATGTTGGCAGCGCAAGAATCAACTAGCTGGTGACGCTGCTTTAAGGACATCGCCTGAAGTGACTGTGCGCCCTGTTTCAGCTTAAGGATGGCGGAATCTAATTCCGCTTGACTTTCCGACGATGCAGCCGCGTTCAATTCGATCGTCCTGTGTTATTGAAGGCCATTATTCGGCAGCCATTCGCAATGTTGAGAACTGACAAAGGTTCGGAGGAACTATTTGGATTAAATGTACACGGCCGGCCGTCAAAAAACACT
>JAPOIJ010000173.1 GCA_029979005.1 Planctomycetota bacterium
ATTCAGGACTAACATTTAAATAGTTTTTTACGACTTTTCCTTCTCACACCGTTAGTCTGCTGGTGTTAAACCAACAACGATGTCGAAGGTTGCGGTTAATTCTTTAATTTTTGAATCGGGAAGAGGCTGGAAATCAACGAGCAACTTGTTTTGCAGCTTGGGGTTTTTCACTCGTTTAAACAAACCATCCTTCTGATTCTGTGGATGACCTTTGATTAAACATTGAGTCGTTAACACGCGCTTGTTTTTGACATAGACTGCCACGTGGATATGTGGCGTTCGACCAGGATACGATACTGGCTTAACGGTCCGAAAATAATATTGCCCTTTCAGGTTGGTCATAAACCGACCAAAACCTTGAAAATTCTTATCCTGCAAGTTTCGATCACCACCTTTCGGATGAAGATAAACTCCTTTCCCATCCACTTGCCAAATTTCAACGCGGGCATTGGGAATCGGATTTCCTTTCCGATCCATGACTGTACCCGACAAGTGCGTAATTTCTCCGACCGCCGGAGTGATTGCATCATTCAAAATCAGTAAGTCATTATCTGTATCAAGCGGTAATGGATTTGGATAAAACGGACCCTCTGTCATCGAAGGCGTTAATAGCAGATCTGCAAACAATCCTGGCCTGCTATACAGCAGGGATCCGGCAAGCGCACCAACCCCTAACATTGAACGGTGAATAAACTGACGTCGCGGAGGCAAAATAATTGATGGTTTCATCTTACATTCCCTGGTTCGTTTTATTGTGCTGGCTCAAGCGTACTGGATTAACCTGGTAGTTGCCAGTTTTTCAACTTAATTTGACTAAGTAAATTCGCTTTGACACTCGCCAATTCGACAAAAGCACAATATTAACCAACAATGGTTCGTTCTCATATTTTGGGCAATAGGGCAACCGACTGATCATTAATTTCTAACTCTTTGTTTTTCCGGATTTGTTTTTGTTTTCTTTTTTTAAAAAGCGCAGAAGACAGCGATTGCTCAATCAATCTTTTCCTCGTCTTTGGGAAGAGATAATTACCAAAAACGTTTGGCAATATTCTTCTTTATCTCGATCGCAACAACAAAGAGTCCGTCAATCTTCGACAGTCATGGTTGCCGAAAAATCGTGGGAGGCTGTCAAAGGTTTTGAAATAAATGACGAAGTAAAACTTACCATCGCCGCTACCGCCTCGCTCTTAACTATGGGTCTTAAAGAGCCATTTTACTTCGATCGTGTATCGACCATTCTGGTGCACCCTGACCTCATTCAAAATCGAGCTGTGCAACAAGGTCAGCTTGTCAGTCACGAGACCGCCTATTATTCAGGCTTGGCATGGCAAGGCGGGCCGCTCGTCTTTTCATGGCGAGATGCCCTGAGTGGAGCAAGCCGACCAGGAGATGGACGAAATGTAATTATCCATGAGTTTATTCACCATATCGACGGACTCGACGGAGAAATGGGGGGCATGCCAATCATCTCATCTGAGTCTCTTCGACATCGCTGGCGCCATATTTTTCAGCAACGGTTTACTGAACTAAATGAAGATCTTGATTGCGGACGCGGACCACGAATCGACTCCTATGCGGCGACGAGCCTAGCTGAATTTTTCGCCGTTAGTGGTGAAAACTTTTTCGATTCACCGAGTCGGCTTAAACATAACTTACCAGACGTGTACGACCTGCTTCGCGAATATTTTGACATAGACCCCGTACAGTTCGAACGCTAACGCGCATCTTCAATACGATTTCTTTGCACTTAAGAAACTTCTAAAACCTTATCCCCAAGAACCTGCATCCGTGGTTGAATACCTAGTCCGGGAGCATCTGACGCAGAAAGTCGACCATTAACGCGTTGCGGAGCGCCCTCTGCAATACTGACCGTTCCATAGCTATTGAAGTCAGTAGACGTAAACAATAAATCAGTAGGCGTGCTGTGAGCAATAGAAGCAATTGCTGCTGTGATAATATCTCCACCCCAACTATCTTCGAGCGTCATTGCGACACCCAGTGAGATACACAAATCACGGGCAAGCTTTGCTTTGGTTAATCCACCAAATTTACTGATTTTAATATTTACCACATCCATTGCCTGATCGTGGCTGGCGCGCAGCAATTCAGGCATTCCATGAATCGATTCATCCATCACAAACGGATGGTCTGTTCGTTTTCGAATCGATAAACATTCCTCATAAGATAAACAAGGTTGCTCGATATAAACATCTAAATCTCGAACTGCTCGAACCACCCTTGCTGCTTCGTGCATCAACCAGCCTGTGTTAGCGTCGGCTACCAATTTTTCACCGGATTGAATTTCCGCTGCCACCTGCCTGATACGTTCTATATCGACATCCGGATCACCACCAACTTTTAATTGAAAACGACGATAACCTTCCGCCCGATAACCAGCTACGTTAGCAGCCATTGCTTCGGGGGCCTGTTGGGAAATCGCTCGATACAACACAAAATCTTCGCTATATTTGCCACCCATTAAGTCGCAAACACTTTTGCCTGTTGATTTCCCAAGAAGATCCCAGCATGCCATGTCGATGCCGGATTTGACATACGCATGCCCTTTCAGCGCCGCGTCCATCATTCGATTGAGCGGACCCAGGTCAGTCGCATTCATTCCAATGAGATGCGGTGCCAGTTCTTTAATTCCCGCTCTCACTCCCGAGCCGTAGGCTGGTAAATAAAACGGCCCGAGCGGGCAGACTTCTCCGTAGCCGATCAACCCCGTATCTGTTTCTACTTCGACAACCGTACTGTCAAAAACATCGACCGACTTGCCGCCGGACCACTTATAACTACCTTCTTTTAAAGGAAGATCGACTTGATATGCAGAAATGCGAGCGATTTTCATTGTATTTCCGTTGACTTTGCGTGTATGAATCGGCGCGTAATCATAACGCATATTTGCTTCATAAGTAATCATGTACACCATTGTGATTTGTTATTATTGGAATCAGCATTGGTAAGACACTGTCGCAATGTTTCTCGACCGCAAATCGTGTTAATCTTAGGGGAGGTGACTCCACAGCAATTGCCGAAATACAAAAGCTGTTTTTGAGAAAACTTAGCCACTGGAATCTTTATGAAGACTGCATCGATTATCAAATCTATTTTCTTTTTAACATTGATGCTTGGAATTATTGTCTCGACATCGTTTGCACAGCAACGGGAGATAAGTGAAAAGTCAGTCGATAAATCAAACTTGCTAAAAAAGCGAATCCAGCAGGCAGGCGACAATCAAAATGAATTACAAAAAGCAGTTAACACCGTTCCAGCAGAACATCGGCAAGCATTAGAATTTTTGCTGATCAACATGCCTGAATACGATCTAAAGAATCTCACATCTGAATTTCTGCTAAATAACATTCGGCTCGCCTATCAAGCGCGGGAAGCTGCACCATGGGACATTTCCGATCAGCTATTTCTAAACAATGTCCTGCCCTATGCTAATATCGATGAACCACGCGATCCGTGGCGAGAAGATTTTTTCAAACTCTGCAAACCCATTGTCGCCAATTGTAAAACTCCGGGTGAAGCAGCCCAAAAAATTAATGCGACACTTTTTGGTCAGTTGTCTGTCAAATATTCAACTGCCCGAAAGCGCGCTAACCAAAGTCCGAAAGAGAGCATTGAACAAGGGCTGGCGTCCTGCACTGGCCTTTCGATTATACTTACCGATGCTTGTCGAAGCGTTGGTGTCCCAGCGCGTCTGGCAGGTATTCCCAGTTGGAAAAATAAAAGAGGCAATCACACTTGGGTTGAAATTTGGGACGATGGCTGGCAATTCACAGGCGCGGCCGAACCGAATCCGCAAGGTCTTAACCGAACTTGGTTTCAGGGAGATGCCGCACTTGCCGATCCAAATTCAAAACTGCATTCTATCTATGCAGTGAGTTTTCAAAAAACCGACACCGCCTTTCCGATGGTTTGGTCACCTGAAAAACGCGTTTTTGCCGAGAATGTTACTCTTCGCTACATTCCAAAAACAGAAGTTCCGATCAGCAATGCGGTCAATGTCATGGTAAGAGTTTGGAACAGTGATAAGTCCAAACGGGAAATTGCCAAAGTCGAAGTGTTCGATCAGAAAAGCACTGCGGTACTCAAATCCGGTACAACGAAAGCGGGGACGGCTGATATGAATGACATGCTTTCATTTCGATTAACACCGGACACAACCTACCGACTTCGTATTACCCTGGCGAAAACAACACTTACTCACGAGGTAAAAACAAATCAGCGCGGCAATCAGCTCATCGAATTGAAAATGCCGAAACAAGATGACTCTTGCGGCGGCCCCTCTCCGTCTGAAAAATAAGTCCGCTGCTGATCAGCGATTAGCGAGAGGGCGATGTCTTACGCTGCCAATGCACCACAACAAACTTGACTTAGACAAACATATAATTCTCGATCGATTAAGTTGCTGGTCTCTAACATCGAGTCGTATCTAACCTAAAACTTTATTCCTATCTGGCTTAACCCTCGGGACACCCCATGCTTCAATACGGTCGTTTTGTAATTTGGCTGTGCTGCTTGATCGCCCTGCCCGCCTGTAATTCAAGTTCTTCCGATTCCCAATCGAATTCCAAGCCGGAAACTCAGGACATCGAATCCACCGTTAAAAAAACAACTCCGCCATCCGGCGATCCGCTAGAGATTTCGCCTCCAACTGAAGTCAATCCAACCAGCGCTCACCCGCCGTCTCACGAAAACGCGCTATCCAAAGAGACCAGTCCCTACCTATTGATGCATGCTCACAATCCCGTGAACTGGTATGCATGGAATGACGAAACTCTTGCACTCGCGAAGACGTCTGGAAAACCAATTTTCCTATCGATTGGCTATTCGAGTTGCCACTGGTGTCACGTGATGGAACGGGAATCTTTTCTCGACCAAGAAATTGCCGATTTCTTAAACGAAAATTTTATTTGCATCAAAGTAGATCGGGAAGAACGACCAGACGTCGACGAAATTTACATGAACGCACTGCAAGTCATTCGATCCGGCGGGGGGGGATGGCCACTGTCAATGTTCATGACACCGGAGGCTAAACCGTTCTTTGGAGGCACCTATTGGCCGGCCCGGGATGGAGATCGAGGAGCTTCGATGGGATTTCTGACGATTATCCAAAAAGTCATGGATGCCTATCAAAATAACCGAGACGCAATTATTCAAGACTCCGAGTTGGTTTCCGAGAGAACACGTGAGTTGCTGGCGGGACTTGAGCCGACCGCTGGTTTACCTATCCAGGCTGCGTGGCCTGCAAACACAATTGAAAAATTGAGTGCGAGTTTTGATAACCGATACGGCGGGTTTGGATACAACGCCCTCAATCCCAATCGCCCAAAATTCCCTGAGCCTTCTAATCTGTTTTTCTTAATCGACTATTTGCAGCAGAACCCCGATGCCACGGAAGAATCCCGCGATCAGGCTTCCAAGTTATTGGTCAAAACTTGCGAAGGTATGCTCAAAGGCGGTATTTATGATCACCTTGGAGGTGGCTTTCATCGTTACAGCGTCGACCGATTTTGGCACATTCCTCACTTCGAAAAAATGTTATATGACAATGGTCAGCTTGCTACCGTCTACGCGGAAACATATCAGCTTACCGGGAAGGAGGAATTTAGAAACGTCGCAAATGGAATCCTGGCCTTCGTGAGTCGGGAACTGGCTGCCCCGGGGGGTGGCTTTTATGCTTCTCTCGATGCTGAGTCGGAAGGTATTGAAGGGAAGTTCTATCGTTGGGATCTCAAGGAAGTTGAAGCTGCGCTGACGAGTCAAGAGTATGAGCTATTTTCGAAATTGTATCGACTTGATGAGCCTCCAAATTTTGAAGATGAGTTTTATGCACCTCAATTGAAATTGATGCTAAGTGAACATGCGACTGCACGCGAGTCGACTCTTGGTGAACTGGAATCTCAGTTAATTCCGATTCGAAAAAAATTATTTGATATTCGGGCGAAACGGCAACGACCACTGCTGGACACAAAAATATTAGCAGCCTGGAATGGTTTAATGATCCGTGGATATGCGGACGCTAGTCGAATTTTTAAAAATTCGGATCACATTAAAAAAGCAGAGGACGCTGCAAACTTCATTTTAGACAAGATGGTCTCCGACGACGGGCGGCTTTATCGAACCTATACCGACGGGCAAGCCCGGCTTAACGCCTATCTGATTGACTACGCTTGTGTCATCGACGGTTTAATTTCGATTCATCGCGCTACCGGCAATCCGAAATGGATCGACGCAGCAAATCAACTTCAAAAAACGCAGGACGATTTATTTTGGGATGAGAAAGGCGGGTACTTCTATACTTCAAAAGACCACGAGCAACTCATCGCCCGTAGCAAACGTGCCAGCGATGGTGCCATGCCCGGCGGCAACAGTGTTTCCGCCGCTAATCTGCATTATCTTGGAACAAATCTGAAACAAGACACTTACCTCGAACGATCGGAACAGACTGTTTTAGCGGCCTCTGCAATCTTGACCCGTGCGCCTCATGCCGTTCCTCGAATGGTGATCACCGCTTCCAAGTTTGCCGAATGAAGCCGATTCGCACTTCGAATAAGAAACAACTTGCACAATGACCCAACACATTGCCGAAGCATTTCAGATTTGCCCTCGATGCGGCGTTGAGCCTCCTAAAACCGGAACCTCTCCCTTCACGTGCGATGATTGCGATTTCGTATTTTATTTCAGCCCGGTCGCTGCTGTTGGCGGCATTGTCGTTAATTCAAATCATGAAATATTATTTTTAGTACGTGGGCGTGAACCTGGAAAAGGAAAATTTGGTTTACCGGGTGGATTTGTAGATCCCGGCGAACCTCTCGAAAAATCTCTCCTCAGAGAAGTGATGGAAGAAACATCACTTACAGTTACCCAGGCGAAGTATCTATGTTCGTTTCCCAATCAATACACTTACCGAGGCATTACAATTGACGTACTGGACGTTTTTTTTGAATGCCGAGTTGATTCATTTAACTCACTAAAAGCTCAACTGGGCGAGGTTGAGTCATTTCACGTAGCTCGGCCTTCGCTAGAAATACTTGACCAATTTGCATTTGAGTCTAATCGCCGCGCCGTTGAGTTTTTTCTCAACCAAGAGTGAACGCCATTAACGCGTGTTGCGGGTGATTATTTCCACCCTCATTTTCATCCACGAGGCTGAGTGTAAAAAATGCGCGGCAACTTTCGATCAACGCCTCGAGCGAGTTGACATTCAGAGCATCCCAAGGTTAGATGTTGGTGCGATTTAGATTTCGCTAGATTAAGAATTGTTTTTCAATTAAAGCTCGATGGCCTCTGAAAAGTATCTGGCTGCCGGCATGGAAATTATCAGAGGAGTTTTGTCATGAGCGTAATCATTCGCTCAATTTTAGTACTGATAGCCTTAATCATTGGCACGCAAAACGGCCACATTCTAAGTGCTCAAGAATCGGCGACCAACACAGCCAGTCCAGTTAGCTCAGTGGATAGCCCGGCTGAAGAATCGATTGGTGCCGAAGCCCCCGCCGAGTTCGTTTCCGCTGATATAGCATGGATGCTGGTTTGTTCAGCTTTGGTATTGATGATGACCGCGCCGGGTTTAGCCCTATTTTATGGTGGGCTCGTTCGCAAGAAAAATATCCTGAGCGTCATGATGCAGTGTATTTTCTTAATGGGATTAATGTCGATCGTATGGGCCGCTGTCGGATATAGCTTAGCATTCGGAGGGACGAATCCGTATTTCGGTAACTTCGATCACATTTTTTTGGCCGGTGTCACACCCTCCTTCGTTGATGGCGAAATCGTAACGCCTGCGACAGGAACTTTGCCCACTTCGATTTTCATGTGTTTCCAGGGCATGTTTTTTATCATCACTCCGGCACTCATCTGTGGAGCTTTTGCCGAACGACTGAAATTTTCAACCATGTGTATTTTCATGGTTCTTTGGGGTTTATTAATTTACTGCCCTATCTGTCACTGGGTATGGAGTGACGCCGGGTGGTTGTGTGAGTGGAATGCGAAAGCAAAATTTCCAGCGCTCGACTTCGCGGGCGGGACTGTTGTGCATATTAGTTCGGGCGTGTCCGCACTGGTCTGCGCCATTTTCGTCGGGTCGCGTATCGGGTACAGAAAAGATCAAATGCCACCCCACAACTTAACTTATACGTGTATCGGTACTGCACTTCTCTGGGTTGGTTGGTTTGGATTCAATGCTGGAAGTTCGCTTTCCGCGGGAACAGGTGCGGTAAACGCTTTCGTTTCAACTCACTTCGCAGCAGCCGCAGGAGTGATTGCGTGGGCAGGTGCGGAATGGCTGCTACGCGGTAAGGCCACTGTTTTGGGCGCATGTTCTGGTGCTGTTGCCGGATTGGTTTGTATCACACCAGCCTGCGGATCCGTCACTGCGATGGGAGGAATTGTCCTTGGATTCGTCGCCGGGATTGTCTGTTTCTTTGCCTGCACTTCGCTTAAGAAAAGGTTTCAATATGATGACGCACTCGACGCTTTCGGCGTTCACGGTGTAGGCGGGGCGGTTGGAGCAATTTTGACCGGAGTGTTTGCCAGTCGTTCGATCACTGGCGAATTAGAAGGAGACCGCATGGGTTTGATTGAAAGTGGCTTTACGAATTACGCCCAGCTGATCAATCAACTGGTCAGTATTTTGGCGGCTGCCGGTCTCGCCATCGTCGGGTCTATCATCCTTTTGACCATTCTGAACGTAACAATCGGACTGCGAGTAACGCCG
>JAPOIJ010000188.1 GCA_029979005.1 Planctomycetota bacterium
AATCGTTGCCATGAATTTTGGGGGTGGTGAAAAACTACTCTCCATAAGGAGAGGGAATTTGCCGATCTCGGCAAATCGGACGGCTGAGCATTTCTAAACAACTGTATTAAACAGTTGTTTAATCACATTGTCACTGCCATTTTTTCGGGGTTTTTTCTGAGGGAATCGCGGTGGTGGCAGTTGATTTCGCGGTTTTTCACTGATTTAAGCACTTTTCTATTCGTTTTAATCCGACTGAGGAATTTTGTGTTTGTGGGATGGAACACCCAAATTCACGGCTTTTTCAAGAGATTAAATACAGCTCTCTGGAAGATCCCTAGTCGCGAAGGGCTCAATTGGCTGAATTTCGGGAATTCGTTCTCTAGGTAGGACTTTGTCAGCCTATCCGACTAGATAAGGACACGAACAACAATTTTGTCTCAGCTAAAATCTTCCATGGCAATAAGACTGTTGACTACTCAAACGGTTCCTAACTCGGACAAGAAAGTGACGGATTTGGCTGGCATTCCCTGTTGTTACCCGACTGATGAGGGCTGCTATCGATACGCGAATTCGCGAATCGGATGCAGGCAAGCGAGCTAAACAATGCCTGCGATTACTCACCCCATTGATCTCACCCCATCGATTATTGAATTCAGGTTTGGACGAGGGGTTAAATGCGGGGATTGTCTTGAAACCATTGGATTGGCGGTGGTGATATGGTAATCTGGCCGACCATTAGCCTCGGCCGCAAGTAGCGATCCGGCATAAAAGCTTGGTATCAGCCGTCTGTCGTGCAGTAAATCAGTCCATAACGTGTGTGTTTAAAATAGGGTGTTGTGATGAATTTCAAATTTCTTCTATTGGGTTTAATGGTGATATCGTTGGTGGGTTGTGAAGAAGAGAAACCACCGACGAAAGAAGTGACTCAACTAATTGAATCATCACCGGACGAAGTTGCGTTCACCTATGAAGAAATAATCGCAATGTCTGACGAAGAGTTGAAAGATAACCTGGCGATGCTTTATGCGCGATTGAGAATCAAACGAGGAACTGCAAAGCCTTCTGTTGCGGGTGCGAGTGTTGGTGGCGGTTCAGAAACAGCACCAGATTCTGAAGTGAAAAAAACTCCTGAAGCGGCTGTGAATGAAAATCCGGATGCGGACAAACCGATCAGATACGAAGCGCTCCCAGCGGAGGTCATGCGACAACTGCAATATGAGAGGGAGAATTAAGTCCTTGTGCAGCCAGATCGTCTGAGCCCAAAAATGCGAATTTCGATTCAATAGCTCTGAGCCGCTACTTGGTTTTAGCGGTTCTTTGTTTTGGGTGACCAGCAGTCGCCGGCTCAAAGTTTGGAGAGGGCAGAAAAACCGTGAAAGTCTCTCAATGATAAACAAGCTCGCAATTTTCGGTGTTGGGCTAATTGGTGGATCCCTCGCCCTTGCATTAAAACGAGCCGGATACGTCAATTTGATCGTAGGTTGTGATACTGATCCGGTTCAGCTTCGTCGCGCAGTAGAACTGAACGTTATCGATCAATCTACCAGTGATCCTTCTGAAGCGGTTGCCGGCGCGGATATGGTTGTGCTTGCCGTACCGATGCTTGCAATGGAGTCGGTCCTTCAATCCATTTCCAATCACCTTGCGGATGGGGTTGTGTTGACGGATGTGGGTAGTTGCAAGGCAAGCGTTGTTGCGGCGGCGACCCGTGTGTTTGGGGGCATGGCGCCGCGTTTTGTTCCGGCTCATCCAATTGCCGGGCGTGAGAAGAGCGGCGTTGAAGCTTCGCTCGAAGATCTGTTTGTTGCTCATAAAGTTATTCTAACTCCAGTTACGCAAACCGAATCTACTGCAATCGACGTGGTTACTCGCATGTGGGAGGCAACGGGCGCGCAGGTAAAAACCCTCGGAATTGAGCAACATGACCTTGTTTTGGCGGCCACCAGTCACTTGCCGCATGTTTTAGCCTATAGTCTGGTCGATACGATCGCCGAAACTGATTACGTGGATCAAATATTTCAGTTTGCGGCCGGTGGATTTCGTGATTTCTCGAGAATCGCCTCAAGCGATCCGGTCATGTGGCGAGATATTTGTCTGGAAAACAAGGACGCGATCTTGGACGCCTTGCATAAGTTTCAAGCCAACTTGAAGGAACTTGAACTGGCAATTATGCAGGGTGATGGGGGCGATTTGATGAAGACGTTTGTAAACGCTAAAACAATTCGCGACGCCAATGTAATGAAACATCGCGTTGAAACTGAGTGATTGTGATGGGCGGGCGGCATGTCAATAGAAAACCCTCGAAACGGATTTAGTCAAGATTCAATCGTGGTGGCTGGAGTGCCAGAGCATTTTAATTTGCCTTGGCATCAGGCAATTGCGTCGCGTCAATTTGAAACTCGCGGCTTAAATGTAGTTTTTGATGAAGTGCACGGTGGTACCGGAGAAATGCTGAACCGCCTTAACAGCGGTACCTGCGATGTAGCCGTAGTGCTCTCCGAGGGTTGCGTTGCCGCACTTTTAAACGGGGTTTCCGGTCGAATTGTCAAGGCCTACGTCGATTCTCCTCTTTTGTGGGGCATACATGTAGCGACGAAAAGTGATATTAGGCAACTCCACCAAATTCAGAATCGTCGTTACGCGATTAGTCGCCCAGGTTCAGGTTCTCATTTGATGTCTATTGTTGACGCGGCTGAGCGAGATTGGCCAACCGATGCTATGGAATTCGTGGAAGTTGGAAGCCTAAAAGGTGCCCGTTTAGCATTGGCGGATAATTCGGCCGACGTATTTTTTTGGGAGCGATTTACCACATCGCCATTGGTTGAAACGGGTGAGTTCAGGCGTCTGGGTGATCGAGCGGCAGATTGGCCCGCGTTCGTCATTTGTGCGACCGAGAAAATGGTCTCCGAAAGATCAGCAGAGCTTCGCCTGATGCTTGAGATTTTGAACTCAGCTTGTCTTGATCTGATGCAATCACCCGATGCTTGTGAAACAATTGCCAGTCGTTACGGCATTGAATTAGATGCGGTGAAAGATTGGTTTGAAATAACTCGCTGGAACACGGATTTTGATTTAAATAAAAACTCTTTTGCGTCGGTGAAACGATACCTATGCCGGTTGGGTATCGTTGAGGACGATTCTAAAACCATTGACGAATTGTGTTGGGATCTTTCAATCGGTAATGGATAATTGATCTTAGTGCTCCGGTTTGGAATTACTTATTTCGTAAAGAAAGCGAGAACCCACAGTGATTAGGCATACGGTGATGTTTACTTTGAAGCATGAACCTGGTTCACGCGAGGAGTCCGAATTTCTTAAGGCAGCGTTGGTTCTCGACACGATCGAGACCGTTCAAAAATTCGAGCGTTTACGACAAACGAGCACCAAATGCGATCACCATTTTGGGTTTTCGATGGAATTTGCATCGCAGGAAGGATATGAGTTTTACAACCAACATCCTGCGCATACGAAATTCGTGGAAGAACACTGGGTTCCTGAAGTCGCCGAATTTCAAGAGATTGACTACGAACTGTATGTCGAGCCGTAGCGGAAAGCGCAATAGCGTCTGCAGGTCCATCAATCCCCAGTTAGTAGATTGAATTCCCAAAATTTATCTCTGCCGCGACCTGGCTAATCGCAGTTGAACTAGAACAGTATCGGGTTCAGTTCTACCGTTGGTGTCGACGGTTTATTTCAATTAAAAATTGTGGAGGAGCGGTTTCAGTCTGACGTTTTTCTCTTTTTCTTCTCTTTAAGTGACAAGCTGGACTGTTGGATTCGTGTATCCAGTGCGGCTCTTGCCTCAGCGACCCCTTCGCTTGCGCTGGGATCGTTAACCAAATTTCGGAACTGATTCGGATCAGAATTCATGTCATAGAATTCTTCGGATCCATCGGTATAGCGAATATACGTCCAGGCGTCTCCGCGAAGAGCATAGCCGTTGTTAATCGAAAGTGCCGTCTCGCGTACTCGGCAGGAAGGGTCTTCAAGAATGGGTGTTAGATCAGTTCCCTGTGCCTCGGCCGGGGTTTTTATTGCTGCGAGCGATGAAAGGGTAGGGTAGAGGTCAACTAATTCAACGGGCGATGACGTAACGCTCGGACGGTAGCCGGGTGCGTCGATAATTAATGGAACGCGAGTAACTTCTTCGTGCAGGTTGGACTTTAACCAGAAATCATGTTCGCCAAGGTGGTAGCCATGATCACTGGTAAACACGATGGCCGTGGAATCTCGAATTCCGAGGCGATCGATTTCAGAAATTATTTTCCCCACCTGATCATCCATGAATGAAACAGAAGCGTAGTATCCTGCCCACATTCGTTTTTGATTGTCCGGGAAACTAGCGATCCCGGTTTTCAAAGATGTTGATTTCGCTTTGCCCATAGGGGGAATGTCAGCGAGGTCATTTGGGATTCGTAAAGGCGGCTGAATGTCCTGCCAAGGATAAAGATCAAAGTATTTTTTAGGAGCGACCATGGGATAATGCGGTCGGACCAGGCCTACAGCGAGAAAAAATGGAGTGTCGCTGGCAGATTTTTCGTTAATAATCTCGATCGCTTTTGCTGCGGACTTTGCGTCAGGCTGATCGGCGCCGTCTCCGTCGATTACCACAGTAACATAGGGGCGATGCGGCATTTTTGTAGATTGCCGGTTGGCCAATTCGTTTGTAAAAATGTTTAAGTTTAGACATGCGTAATCGCCAGGGGTGTGTGCTTCTTGTCCCGTTGAGTTATAGCGTTCGGTCCACGTCGACTTGATATCCAAGCCATTGGTGCCGGCGATGATATCACCGGGGACACGCATGTGATAGATTTTGCCAACTCGAGCCGAGTAGAAGCCCTGATTTTGGAAGTTGGCACCTAAATTGACTTCACCCCCGTTTTGGTACCGACTGTGCATAAAGGACTGCCGGGATGGGGCGCACCACGTGCCTTGGCAATAGGCTCGTTGAAAGACCGTTCCGGATCGAGCAAGCGCATCAATATGGGGAGTCTGACAAACAAGATCACCGTAACATCCCAAAACACTTGCCTTTAAATCATCCGAAACAATCAGAACGACGTTCTTTATTTGGGGCTTGGTTCCCTGATTTTCGGCCAATCCAATGCTCGCGTGCACGGTAATGAGAGCAAGGATCAAAGCAGCTTTCATGTTTGGCAGGGCACCTACTTTTGAATAAAGAATCACTTTGGGCATAGCTTAAAGATCTCAATAAATAGGAAATAGCATTCGAAGATGCACGGACGGGGGGGTGCTTTCCCCTTGCTGACTTTCTCCTGAATCAGCAAGGGCAACCTAAATCTTAGAAGGTTGGCTGCTAATTACAAACGATAATCACTCGATTAACGAAATTGCCTCGGGACCAATCTTGTCGGCAAATCACGCAGAGGTTCAACTTGATAAAGCAATTTAGCCGAACGTGCGTTGCAGGGTTAACGAAAAAGGATGCTCGTTAACGCGGCATGTCAACCTGCCAAAACGCTAGGTTAATGGCTTGGATGCCCAGTAGTAAAGCGGCTTGTATCGCTTGGAACGTTGGGCCCATCTTGGGTGGGCCTCGACGGAAATAATTTCTCCTCCGGATTCCTCGATGAGCGTTTCTACGCGATGCTGTGAAATTCGATGTACCTGAACCTCATACTTGCCTCTGATTCGTTTATGGAACGGGCGGACTTGTTCGCGGTAAAACTTGTCTAAGCGAGCGGGTAGGGAATTCGGACGAAGAACCGGCCCGTCAGGTACGAGGAATATAGCGAGGCCACCGGGCGCAAGTATGCGGAAAAAATCACGAATATAATTTTCAGATTCCGGTGACGGAATGTGCTGAATCGTTATGTCACTGTAAATGAAATCGAATTGATCGTCTTTAAAAACGGAGAGATCAGCACGTTTGTTTACCTGGAATGAGCAGTTCGAGCGTCGTTTTAACTGGTTGGCGTTACTTATCATCGTTGACGAAATGTCGACTCCGATGACTTCATTAAAATAAGTCGCCATAGCGTTGGTCAGCCGGCCTACACCGCACCCAAAATCTAAAGCAGTACCTCGTGGGACGTCGATCCCGCGGTCTTGGATTAACCGCATTTGGAGAGCCAGCAGTTCTTCCCCCGTGCCGAAAAAAAGCTCTTGGTCTAGTTGCTTGCGCTTATATTTCTCTTCCGTAAGAACGGCGTAAAAAGGCTCGTCAGCCCCAAATTTTTCATACGCAGATTCAGTCTTTGAAAACGCATTCATGTACCAGTCCTCGGTGTGAGAGCAATTCTGCCCAAAAACGGCATCCATACCTTTTCGCATGTTAGATTGCGGTGTGATTTTGAACAACGTTAATAGTTAACCGAAGGAATTTGAAAGCTAGCATTTTCGGTTCTTCAAATGAGCCGCGGTTTTTGAAGTGAGTGTGAGAGTGAGTTGTATCAATTCGATGACGGCTGTAATTGGCGGAATGTTGCTGCCAACCGTTCAAAATTCAGTCCGACAAGACAAAGGGGCGTTATCCGAAGATAACGCCCCTTTTTACATCGAAGTTTAACCAAAGCTCCCGCTCAACGAGTTACGGTTGTTGTTCGAAGTTTTAGACCTGTCTTAATACATTCTCATAGACTATTTCGCAGTGTTAACTTTGTTACCCATCGACCACAGTTTCACGATAAAGATAACCATGCAAATGAACGCAACGGGACCAGCAATGAAATTCACGTATGGAATGGCGCAACAAACTGTAGCGATCGCCCATGTCAAGCCAATTGTTTTGCCGCAATCTCCATTGGATTGATCACCAACGGATCCGAAGTACTTTTGGAATCCATCAATGAACGAAGTAGAAATCAAGAACGGCATAATGAAGTTGGCGATGGGTATTAGCATTAAAAATACTAGCCCTGGATTGAACGGCCGGAAGCTCACTGGAAGTTTCGAAAGGGGTTTATACATCAGGAAGCATACGATCACATTCAATACGAAAATGACTGTTATTATTATACAAATGAACGCAAACAATCCGGCGAAGATTGCACCAGCAACTTCTGGAGCCACTTGGTCCATGCCGTCAAAGTTTGTTGGCATTCCGTTCATTTCCGGTAAACTCGTTGGATCTTGTTGCATCATTTAACTCCTAAAAATATTGTTGAATCCTAGATTGGATAGTGAATTCAGAGCGTTAACTTAACACACGGAGAAGTGCCATTAAAGCCACAGTCGGGTACTAAAAACGAATAGGAAATCCCGTCTGCTTTTACTTAAAATAGATTTTTCATGTCGCGGCAAAGGAGGTCGCGGTTGCCAGCGAAACTGGAATTCGCAGGTTTGCTTTAATGTAATACTCTCTTCTCAATGACCGCGTGTGTGCGTGAATGTTTAAAGCACCAGTGGATTGAGTTGCAGAGATTCGATTATTGATTTAACAATTCCGGCATTGCGATTCGTCTCCACCGTGCTGTGGATCTCAACGGAACACTTCGCTGCCCTTCTCTGGAGCGATACTAGTCGGTATTTAGTGAGCAAGATATTAGATGGGTTCGAGTGAGCTAGAAATAATTCGCTGCGGTCTCCACAACTGATAAGAGTTAGCTGATCAAGCCTGTTATTATGAATTTCAAGATTGACTTGGAACAACAATCTATTGTCAAAGTTGTTTGCTTCGGATCGGAAAGAACTGACCCGAGCAGAAACAGCGGAAGTATTTCGAGCTTTGGCGAAATTTATTTGGAATTATCTGCAGCTATTACCTGTTTTTTATTAACGGGGCGATTCGTAAGCCGGCTAAAAACAGGCTTATTTTCGGGTTTTG
>JAPOIJ010000194.1 GCA_029979005.1 Planctomycetota bacterium
CTGTTTCATAGGTTAACCGGTAGTCGTTGCGAACGGGATGGTGCAGCCCCGCGGTCGCCTTAAACGACACATTCGATTGCGTGCAATTCCAAATGAATCGAGCCACTTCTTCGGGCGAAGGGATTAAACTAGGAGTTGTGCCGCCGGTGCGAATTTTTGCATTTAGGTCTTTTTTCGACGTGTCACTTTTTAGTCGCTGGACCAAGTTGACGGGATCTTCGGCGTGTGGAAGCTCCAGAAATGATTGAATGCCAAGTGGGAGCCGATCAATGGTCGCTTCCATGATTTCCAGGTCAGGCGTTTTGACTTCAATCGCATCGGCGATGTCATTTGCGGTATTTTCCTGGTTGCCGGGCGCGTTAAATTTTTGGATGAGTTCTATTGCTGCATCGAATTTTTGGAACCTGTTTTCTACATGGGGGCTTTCAATGGGGGGCAACAGTGCACTGATCCGCCAAGGACGAGTTGGCGATGGGAGAACGCTTATTTGAGATCGTCTAAGTGCGCTGAATTCGCTGAGTCGCGATGCCGGGATAATTAACCGCCCCAACATCGACCGTTCTACAGAATTAACGTATTGATGGTAGTTGTTGACAACATCGTCTAAGGAGAGAGAGGCAGGCGGAAATAGTCCAGCGTAGTCTATCGACTCACGCATCAATTCAGACATTTGGCTCATGGGGAGCGACTCGTTTCGAAAGGGGCTTTGATAGACAAAATCGTACTATTGATGCTGCTGTTGGACAACGACCGGCAGCTCTTTACGGCGACCTTTGCGGCGACAAAACGGAGTCTTACAACGACTGGTGAAAACGATGGGGTGCGTTTTCCGAATACCTCATGAAAAAACCCCCGGAATTAGCCGGGGGTTTTTTAAATGATCGATGAGAGCCCACGATATGGACTCAAACTGTCTAGCCGTTTTGGCCAACCAAGCCGAGGAAGAAGTTCATAACGCTTCCATTAACGACTTCGTCATTCGGAAGCCCGAGGTTTTGAATCAGGCCGTAGGCAATCATGCCGCCCGTTACAAGTAAGAAGGCAACTAAACCAAGGCTGAGAACTTGCCAAATTGTATACGGAGCTTCCGGGAGGGCTGCTGGACCAACGGCTGCAGGCATCATGCCTCCGTCAGGGTACTGCATTCCACTGTCAAACCCGCCGTCATCAACCATCATTGGCTGCGCTGGGAATGCTTCACTGTCTTCTAGACCTGAAGAAGCTGAGTCTTCGGCATAAATTTCTGAGTCTTCAAGTGCGATGACTTGCGATCCACTTGAATCGTCTTCGTCCATCGACGCTTCTAGCGGCGTCAGGTTGAAGTCGTCTTCCTGCATCATGGTGGCAGCTTCTGAGTCAGCAGCACTGTCGAGGACAATCATGTCATCGTCTTCAGGTAGCTCAAGGGAGTCAATGTCGGACCCACCAAGTTCCAGTGGTTCGTCACCGAGGCCAATTCCACTCGCACTGGAATCGAGCATTATTTCAGAATTTGAGTCGCTATCGTCGAGAATCAAATCACTCTCTTCAAAGTCGCTATCTAATTCAGCACTTTCTTCGAAAGACGTACTGTCAGCGAGTGAAAGCTCATCAGAGAAGAGATCATCCTCGGAGAGAAGTAGGTCATCTTCGTTACCGGCTCCCAGCATCTTTCCTGTGTCGGAGGGGCTGTCTGCTTTCTCGGGATCATCATCGAGAAGGTTAGCTGAGTCACCTGCACTTTTACTGCTCTCAGAAGCAAGGCTGAGACTGCTACTGCCGAAAGACAGTTCGTCATCCAAAACCTCACCACTTTCTTCGAGCTTGATGGAGCCACTTAACTCGCTTGCCGGCAAATCTAGCTCGACGGATGAATCCTCTTCGTAAGGAGCACTGGCTGGTTTCAGGGTAATATTTAATTCCCCGGCAACTCGCTCCAGCTCTGTTTGCTTGAACTTCCAATTTGCGCCGTCTTTATATCCGAAAATTTCGTTGTTTGAACGAAGTTCAGTCAGCTGCTCTACAGTCATACCGAGCATGCTTGCGGCTTCGTCCATCGGAATAAGATTTGACATGTGGTTACAGCTCCATTAGTTGGCAATGCCAATCAATTTTTGGGGTCTATCTCTAGGTTGTATCTTGCCCAGTCTTCTTAACCGGGGCGATTTATTGTCCCAAGTATAACTTGGTTAAACGGTCGGCGGTCGATTCTCATCAACCGAAACCCATAAATTTCCATATTTTTGGGTGAATCCACCGGTCAGTGCTGGATTTGGGAAACGGCCGTACAATTTAAAAGTAGATTCATGCAAATCCGAACAAAGAACCCCTTTGTTCTTCGGCATTGCGGTCAAATAAGATTGAGAAATGATCGGTTGCCGCGTTATTCGGCACAGACGGCGGATTGATTTACTAACAAGAACTGAATCATTGTGGCAGTTGATATAACCCGAAGCCTTTGTGAATTTGGCAGACCGATCCTAATCGGTGCAAGCTGACCTTTGAGCGTCCAACAAAACGTTGTCGCATGAGGCAGTTGGCGGCGGAGTGCCTAGCTGCTGGCGCTGCGATAACTCTTTAGAGCTAGTTTAAATACCCAACGGCTTGCCATCAGGCTCCAGATAGAACCGACAATTGCGTAGGCTGCCAAGCCCCATTCCCATGATTTCCAGGGTGTTCCAAGGGGTTGAGCCAATATCCGAGCTGGAATGTTGGAAACGACCAAGATTGGGACGACGAAGGTGAAGGTCCCCCAGAGCGCCATGCCAACACCACTTCGTTGATAGATCTCCATTGGGTAGCGATAGAAATTAGTGATGTAAAACCAAAAGTTGTAAAGGTTTTGATTCCTGCCGAACCAAATGCTGGTTGAAGCGAGACAAATCATCACGCTATACATCACCACCGCACCACAGCCAATAAAAAAGAGAAATGCAGGGATGCTGAAAATGGAAAAATAGATCTCTCGTTCATTCATTAATTCACTTAATGAATGCGCGATTAACATGGCTCCGAGGATTCCATTAGGCAATTGAGACCAGTTGATTCTTGGAAAGGAAATTAGGAATTGCGTATCAATTGGCTTGAGTAATGCAAAATCAAGATTGCCAGTACGAATTAGTTCGCTGAATTCTGCAGCGTTGGCCATGAATAGGGTCTGAATCAAACTGTTGATGATCCAGATGGTGCCGAGAAAGATGAAGAATTCATGCTCATGCCAGCCGGAGTCTAATCCAATTTCGCCGGTATGTCGGTAAATGATCTTAAATAGTCCCCAATTCATCACGGCCCACGCCATCGATGAAAGACACTGCAAGATGAAATTCAAACGGAACGACATATCTCGCACCAGCGAATTTCTTGCGAAGGTCAAAAATACTTTTAGGTAAGAGGGATGCACTGTTGATTATGATTAATTTTAATTCGGTATTTGATGGTTTGATCAGCCGTTTAGGTTACGAAATGAATCAGTTGACTTCGATGTTGTTGTTTGACTTAACCGCCGTAGCCGCTGTAACGCTTGATACCACGGTGCCATAAAATCCTTGAGAGCACGATAAAGAATAGAACCCAGCCAATCTCCGCCAACAGGCCACGATACAATTCGGGTCCTTCTATTTTCCCTAGAAAAACGGCGGCTGGGAAATAGGCTAGATATTTGAATGGAAGGTACTCGACCAGTTGCCGGATATTAAACGGTTCTGCCGGTAACAATTCCAACGGAAACATGTGTCCCGAGAGTAAAAAGTTCATCAGCATATAGATGAAAGTCAGAGACGTGACTTCTAAAAACCAAAAACCAACCAGGCCAATACAGCATTCGAGGTAAAAGCCAAGAAGGAAAGAGAGAATCAGCGAGGCAAAAAAGACGGCAAGCACATTGGGCGGCGGCCACCCTTCAATGAAAAAGTCACGGCACAAGAAAAAGACTAAGGCAAAGGGCAAGGTTGCAATTAAATAATAAACCAGCTTGTGAGCGATCCGCTGAATTAATAAGCAGCCTTGCATATCCACAGGCTGAATCAGGAACTTTTTGACTTCTCCATTGCGAATTTGATTGGCAATCCCACCGGTTAGCCCCGGCATGCTCGAAAAAGCGCGACTGATGATGACCAGTAAGTAATAAGCAACCATGTCTCCATATTGGTAACCGGCGATATTCCCATCCGGCCCTGCTGCTGAATCAACCGAGTCATGATTGGAGATGACATCGTAGATCGCCCACCATAGGAAGATCTGCGTGAGTGTTGGTAGGAAACGCATGAGGGTGCCGAGCATAAAATCTGCGCGGTAAATCAAACGCTCGTTAATCGAGATTTTGAAAAACGTCCACCAGATTACTGCAGATTCAAGCATGCGTGCTGTATTGAATTTATGACGATCGAGTTAAGCAAAAATGGGAGCAAAAAGTTAAGTACGGTTGTGCAATCACCCATCCATCGGCAAATATGTCTTTCTGAGCAATTTGTCGTCTAAGGCCAGCGATTGCTGTTATGAGTTTGGAAGTGGTTCTCCCACGCGCCGACCTTTTTCTTCCGCTTGTGAAAATACATTTGAAATTACCTCTTCGAGAGGTGGGTCTTCGACGACGATGTCATCAACCGCATGATCGGCAAGTATCTGGCTAAGCACCCGCCCTACCCCGTCTCGGTCCACTCGGAATTTAATTTTCGGTGCATCTATTTCAATCAGATTGGGGATTTTTGAAATCGCTTCGAGTGAACGGTCATCGTGAAGTTGCAGCGTGACTATTTTGTCTCCACTAAACTGATCGACGATATCTTCGAGAGAGCCGTCATGATAGATAGAACCATTTGCGATAATCACGACGCGCTTACACAGTGCTTCGATGTCTTTCATGTAGTGACTGGTAAGCAAGATTGTGTTGTTTTGTTCTTGTTGATACGTTTTTAAAAATTCCTGAATCTTATGCTGGGCAACGACATCCAGCCCAATCGTCGGTTCATCTAAAAAAAGAACATCCGGTTTGTGAATTAATGCGGCAATTAATTCCATTTTCATTCGTTCGCCGAGTGATAGCTCTCGAACGGGACGCCCGAGTAAGTTTGCGACGCTGAGCATTTCGCACAGTTCGTCACGAGTCCGTTCGAATTCATCTTTGGGAACACCGTAGATGTGTTGATTGAGGCGGAAGGATTCCATGGCAGGTAAGTCCCACCACAATTGATTTTTTTGCCCCATCACTAAAGCAAATTTACGACGATATTCGTTTTCGCGCTCCCACGGAACGTGGCCTAATACTTCCACTGAGCCCTGGTCGGGATTAATTACTCCAGACAGTAATTTAAGCGTAGTCGTTTTGCCTGCCCCGTTGGGGCCGAGGAAAGCAACGAACTCCCCTTCTTCGACCGTGAGGTTGATATCATTGACAGCGTGGACTTCACGATATTCTCGGTGAAAAAGACCGCGAATCGAGGCGATCAAACCCTCCTGTTTTTGATAGACCCGGTAGGTTTTTGATAAGTTTTTAATTTCGATGGTTGGCATTACCGGATTATAAAACGGTTTGTCGGCAACCAAAAGACGACTAAAAACTGTCGCGTGTGCGGTCTATTTGAATACGAAAGACAATTCTGTCGCAAATGAGTGGGATGGCCGGCTGGCCGCCAGCAATATTCGTTCGAACAAGGATCTATTCTTTCCTATTGAAACAACAATCAACCTATTCAAGATGCGTGGCCTAAGATTGAGGTTTTCGTTTGTTCTTCCGCGGGGTACATTTTTACCATCGACACATTACTGAAGGATTACCAGCGTGAATCAAGATACCCTTCGAATTGGAATTGGGCACGATACGCATCGCTTGAAACCGGGTGGACCCTTGCGAATTGGTGGGATCGATATTGAACACAGTCATTCTCTCGAGGGACACAGCGACGCTGATGTACTTCTTCATGCGGTGACCGATGCGATTCTTGGCGCTGCAGCTTTGGGAGACATTGGCGAATTGTTTCCCGATACTGATCCTCAAAATAAGATGAAGGATTCCGGAGAAATGTTGAAAGCCGCATTTGCCAAGGTGACCAGTGCCGGTTTTCAAATCAACAATCTGGATTGCATCATTTTTGCTCAGAAACCAAAGATGTCTCCCGTTAAAAGAAAAATCGCAAATCGAATCGCAGAAATTTTGGAGATCAATCCGGAACAAGTCGGTGTAAAAGCGAAGACCGGTGAGGGTGTGGGAACCGTTGGACTTCATGAAGTGATTATGGCGGAGTGTATCGTGCTTTTGTCTAAGACGGTGTAACCAATGACGGGCTCTCAAGAAACACGCGTTCTCGGAATTGATCCGGGCTTGAATATCACCGGTTACGGAGTGATCTCAATTCGCGATAAAGAAATATCTGTTGTGGAAGCTGGTGTAATTCGTAGCAAACGTACCGACAGTTTCCCGGCCCGGTTGAATAGTATTCATCAGGGAATTACCGACGTGATCGAGTCCCTTAAACCTGACTGCGCAGGATTAGAGGATTTGTATAGTCATTATGAACGCCCCCAGACAGCAATCATTATGGGGCATGCGCGTGGAGTGATCAGTTTAGCCGTTGGTCAAAATGAATTGCCGCTGCACGGTTATGCGGCGACGCAAATAAAGAAAGTGCTTACCGGGAACGGACGTGCTCCAAAAGCTCAGGTTCAGCATGCTGTTGCACGACAACTAAATCTACGTGAGATTCCCGAGCCTGCTGATGTTGCTGATGCGTTAGCAATTGCGCTCTGTCATTATTTTTTGTCGTTGCGTACAGCCACCTTAAATTAAAATTTATGTTATGAAAGCGATCTCTTGATTACCAAATTAACTGGCCAGCTTCTGGCGTTGCAGGAAGCAACCGTTTCGATCGGCATTGAGCCCTTTGAATACGAAGTTGCCGTTCCTGATTTCACTCGTAGGCATCTTCAATTAAGCATTGGCGAAAAAGTGGATCTCTATACGATTCAATATATCGATGGCAACCCGCAAAAAGGCGGGCGGATGACACCCCGATTGATTGGATTCAGTAGCCAAATCGAGCGTCAGTTTTTTGAGTTGTTCTGCTCGGTTCCAGGGCTTGGTGTAAAAAAAGCGCTGAAGGCGATGGTGCGACCGGTCCAGGACATCGCGAAGTCGATCGAAGATCAGGATGTGAAGTCACTCACGACTCTCCCCGGAATAGGTCCTGCGATGGCTGAAAAAATTGTTGCGCAATTGCGTCGCAAAATGGCTAAGTTCGCGCTGTTGGTTCAGCAGGATCCGACGCAGCAAGCGGGGGATATTGAACGAAGTATTGTGGATGAGACATTCGAGGTACTGTTGGCTCTCGGGCACAGCGAATCCGACGCTCGAAAACTGCTCGAAGAACCGCTTGCCGGGAAGCAGAAATTCAAAGACGTCGAATCATTACTTCAGGCAGTCTACGAACAGTCCAATCGTTGATGTGGGCTCGCTGCGGTTATGGTGCATTCGGTTTATTAACCAGCATGCAAGTTGGCTGATTCAATCGACACCGATTAATTCTGCTGGAGTTGACGGGTGCCCAAACAAAA
>JAPOIJ010000305.1 GCA_029979005.1 Planctomycetota bacterium
CCCGTCGATGGATTTGTCATTTACCCTGCGATGGCTGCCGGCCGCGGCGCGCGTGTTTCAAAAATCGAAGTCGGAGCTAAAGTAATTGATAACCAATTGATCATGAAAGTTGCTGACAGTAAAAAATTGCAAGTGAATGTCAGTGTGAATCAATCTCGAATCCGTAGAATTCGAGTCGGTCAAACGGCAGTCATTCGGGTTGACGCTGCAGGCGACCTGGAACTTAGCGGAAAAGTCGTCAAGATCAACACCGTCCCCGAGCCATCCGTCTGGCTTTCGAACGACGTTAAACGTTACTCCGTTATCGTATCGATCGAAAATCCCCCCTCGTTTTTGAGATTGGGGATGACGGGAGTCGTCGAAATAAATGCCCCAGCCTTGGAAGACTAAGGCGTCCCTTTTATTTCAACTAACCATCGCAGAACGGGATCGCTAAACTCGATACCAAATCAACGGTAGGTTTCAATCTTCCCGATTAATAAAACAACTCGAGAGTCCCCTCAAGCCTGAATGGGGCAGAGCAACAGAATGCAACATGATACTTGACTGGCAAAAATTACTTAGCACCTCGCGGTACGAAACTAAACCCAAGGGACCGGTCAAATCCCGAAGCCCTTTTGAAACAGACTACGATCGTGCAATTTATTCTTCTTCGTTTCGCCGTCTTGGTAAAAAAACCCAAGTTCATCCGATGGAGCAAAACGCTCACATTCATAATCGTCTGACCCATTCGCTTGAAGTCGCATCGGTAGCTCGTTCGTTTGGAAGGCGCCTTGGACAATTTTTGGAAGAGCGAGGAGAGCTTCCAGATCATATCAATGAATATGATATCGCTTTCTCCCTGATGGCGGCCTCGCTTGCTCATGACATTGGCAATCCCCCGTTTGGACATGCTGGAGAGTATGCCATTCGAGAATGGCTGGAGAGTCACTCTGACGAATTCTTCCCTCCCAACTTCGACGATCCAGGTTTAAGAGCTGATGTTCTTATTTTTGAAGGCAACGCTCAGGGATTTAGAATTGCTTCGCGGAAAGACCTCGGAGAACTGGCCTACCTTCATTTCACTTATTGTTCTTTGGGAACCATGGTGAAATATCCCTGGACGTCCACAGCTCCTCGAGCAAAAAATCAAGGCAAATACAATTTTTTCTCTAGCGAAGAGGAAATCGCCAAAGTTGTTTTTGGAGAAATGGGGCTTGTTAAAGGGGATGAATTTATCAGACACCCGATGTCTTTCTTATCCGAAGCTGCCGATGACATTTGCTACCGGGTTATCGATATTGAAGATGCTGTTGAAATGAACGAAATTTCTCCCCGCGAAGCTCGCGAGCTTTACTTTGGCCTGCTGGGGGATCAAAAGAAAGAGTACCACGACAAAGCAAACCTCCCGCAACTTCGCGCCGAAGTGATCGGTCGACTAATCGAAGTATTCTGGGAAGTGTTTGTCACCAACTACGATGAAATCATGTCCGGCACGCGGGTTGATGATCTGAAAGCTGGACTCTCGCCGCAAGATTTAGCATGTATGGCATCGGTCAAAACAGCGAATACGACCAAGATATTCACTGCTGAGAAAAAAATTCGCGTTGAGATCGGATCCTATCAGGTCATGGGGCGAATCCTTAAGGCCTTTGGAAAAGCAACGCATGCTTTATCTGAACATCAGGATTTGAAATCAGTCCCATTCATAGCACAACGCTGTTTATCACTTGCGTGGAGTCAGGAATACTTGGCGGCCAATGCCGCACAACCCTTCTCCTGGTGGGTTCATCAAACACTGGATTTCATTTCCGGCATGACCGACGATCGCGCGATTGAAATATCCAATTCAATCAATGGATTTAACTGATATAACTCAAAACGCTTTCCTCAAAACCGAGCGTTGAAAATTTCAATCTGACTTCACAAGTCAAGGCGCTGGCCACTTCTCAATTGTTCTATTCCGTATTGTGTTCCCCGCCATTGCACACCTCCCCTGCTCCACAGCAGCAGTAAAGCTCGAGCAAAAATAAACCAAAGCATGGTGAGGCCAACCGGAAACAAAAAGAAACTCAGTCTCGATAAAGAAGATTGACGGGAGAATGTCGACATAAATAAAACCGGAAACAGGATGGTTGCCGCCCAAACAGCAACAAGACTTATTAACGAAAGATAAAAAGTACAAACAAATCCAAATACAGTCACGGGCAAAATCGCTAACAATCCGACCGCGCGAATTAAACTGTATTTTGTCAGCCCCGGGCTATTCTTCTCCAATCCACCTGCCATCTCAATAATATTCTGGTACCAATGTAATGAAATCTGTTTACCTGCGCGGGCAACAAGAGGGCGCCCACCACCACGTTTCATCATCAGCCCCAGACCGACATCATCTATCGTTTCCATCTTCAACCACTCAAAGCCCTCCGTCTGTTCCAGGGCACTTGCGCGCACCAAGTTAAGGGCACCCACCCCCACCGCTAACGGATCATTAACATTGGCAACCCGTTTAGCCGAGACAAAGAACATCGAGCTCGTATAAAACGCCGCGATTGCGATTTCAATTAAAACACCCGCTGGTTTCATTCGGGGAAGACCCGCCAAATGATCAATATCATGGCTCTGCGCAAATTGCATTAATTCAACAAGGGCATTCGTCTCGAATTGAACGTCTGCATCGGTATACAACAGCCACTCACCGGAAGCTTGTGCCGTTGCCACATGCAACGCGTGTACTTTGCCCAGCCATCCATCGGGCAACGTCTCGATATGAATCGCGGTAATACGTTCGTTCTGCCCGGCGAGTCGGTCGATGATCTGACCCGTCAGGTCCGTCGAAC
>JAPOIJ010000180.1 GCA_029979005.1 Planctomycetota bacterium
ACCCTGCGTTGCCAATTGTGTCCCGTTCAATACCGAATTGCAAATTCGCAGAGCCAGATCATTTTGCAAGATTCGCCGTGTGAGACGGCATACCGTTACGGGCTTATTGAGGGGCGTGTTGAAACTGGTGACAAAATGAAACCGGTGGATTGTCGCATGAATTGAAAGTTCCCTAAAAACCTCTTCAATTGCTGGGTTCCAGCGTGGTTTATTGTTGGGCGCATCTCAAATGCCCTATACTGTCTTTCAGCAATAGAGAGTGATTATGCTGAGAATGATAAAATTGGATTCGCGAAACCAAATAAAATCAGCGAATTTGATTTTATAACTCAGCTGCGTTTGTTAAATGAAGTCAATCAAGCAGGCAGTCCCTAGCCCTGAGAGAGAATTGAGCGATGAGAATAGTTGTAGTTTTAGCGATGGCGTTTTTGAGCGTCGGTTATCACCCGGCGTTTGCAATTCAAGAGGTTGCGGTATCGCCCGAAGCGGATTGGCAAAAATTATCTTCAGAGGTTATTGAAGTTGGTCGGAAAGACAATCAAGTCCAGAGACATTTAGATTACTTGACTAACCGCATTGGTCCACGCTTGACGGGATCGGAAGGTTTGCAGGCAGGTTGTGAATGGGCTTGCGAAGAATTTGAATCGATGGGTTTGAAAAGCCGTTTAGAACAGTGGGGAGAATTTCCGGTTGGGTTTGAGCGAGGTCCTGCAACCGGAACGATGGTCTCTCCCAAAAAGATGACTCTTGAGTTTGGCACCAACGCATGGTCGGCTGGCACAACCGGTCGGGACTTGGGCAAAGCTTTATTGGCCCCTAGGTCGATGGAAGAACTGAAGGCGATGCGAGACTCTATCAAGGGTTCTTATATTATCAGCGAAGGGCGGCGCCGATTTGGTCAGAGATCGGAAGAGGTGGATAAAGATGGGAAAAAAGTGAAGCCGTTGACGCGCGAAGAAAGAGCGGCGCTAGCGGATGCGATTATGGAATGTGAACCGGCGGGAATAATTCGACCGACTTCAGATAATTTGATTTTAACCGGTGGTAACTATCGGATTGACATGGATTCACTTCCTAAGATTCCCAGTATTACATTATTAAAAGACCAGTGGAGCGAAATAAAACAACTGATTGAAGACGGAAAAGATGTTCAGCTGGCATTTGATATTCGCAATCATTTCCGCAAAGGACCTATCCCTCTTTACAATGTAATTGCTGATATTCCAGGAACTGAGTGGCCAGAGGAAGTCGTGATTGTTGGTGGTCATATTGATTCCTGGGATGGTGCGACTGGAGCGACCGATAACGGTGCCGGTTGTGCAACGACAATGGAGGCTGCCCGAATTTTGATGGCTGCGAATGTTAAGCCGAAGCGGACGATTCGATTCATGCTCTGGTCAGGAGAGGAACAGGGACTGTTGGGATCGAAAGCCTACGTCTTAAAACATGCAAAAGAGGTGAATGAAACTGTCTCAGCAGTCTTTGTGCACGATGGCGGTACGAATTATTGTTCTGGCATCATTTGTACTCCCGCAATGAAAGAGGACTTTGAAAAAGTATTTGCTCCGGTCATGAAACTGGACGAGAGAGCTCCTTTTGAGATCCAAATTACTCAATCCATGCGAGCTCGAGGCGGTAGCGATCACGTTTCGTTTATTCAAGCTGGCGTGCCCGGTTTTTTCTGGAAACAGGCCGGACGGGCAACTTATCGAACGACCCATCACACCCAGTTTGATACTTTTGATTCTGTCGTTCCAGAGTATCAGGAACACTCAAGTTTAGTGATCGCTTTGGGAGCCCTTGGCACGGCGAACCTTGATCACCTGCTGCCACGAGAGGGAGTTCAGGCTCCTTCGTTGCCCGGCCTTCAAAAATCTGAATAAATTCAATGATTCGGAAAGCGCTTCATGATGGCGCCCAGAATCTGTTGTGAACTTTGAAAATTAGGATATTAATCTGCAATGAGACTTAGCTTACTTTCCCCGTCCGCATTGATTTTTGTGATCGTGCTATTCCATTCACAAATGACATTGGGAGTGGAAGACAAACTTGCGCGGCCAAACATATTAATTGTGACCGTCGATGATATGAACTGTGATTCGGTTGGTGCATTTGGATGTGAGTTAGCGGGCACCACGCCTAATATCGATCAACTCGCTGCGCGTGGTATGCGTTATCAGTTTGCTCATGTACAAGTCGGCAATTGTTATCCGTCACGGAATGTAATGTTTTCCGGTCGCTATCCGCATAATACAGGCGTGGAGGGCTTTTATCAGGTTAAAAATCCCAATTACCCTCACTTGGTCGATGCCATGAAAGCGGGTGGCTATTTCGTCGGTATTCGTGGAAAGGCCTCCCATTCGACCCCCTACCAACCCTACGCGTGGGATGTCGATTTGTCGGTGATCGATGGCAAAAAACAGGATGTTAAGAATGCAAATTCCTATTATGTGTCGACCCGTCGGGGCATTGAGATGGCGAAGGAAGCTGGAAAACCATTTTGTTTGAATGTCAATATTTCAGATCCTCATAAGCCGTTTTTTGGAATCAATTCAAAAGGGAAGCTCGTTGACGATAAGAATGTACCTTCTCATATCTTCGAACCTTCTGAAGTTCCAATTCCGGGGTTTCTGTTTGACCACCCGGATGTTCGTTTGGAATTGGCTCATTATTACTCGTCGGTGCGGCGAGCAGACGATTGTTTTGCCGCAACGATGAAGGCGCTTCAGGAGTCGGGGCAAGCGGATAACACAGTCATTATGTTTCTCTCTGACCATGGGATGCCGCTACCCTTTGCTAAAACAGCCCTCTGGCATCACAGCACGCGGACTCCGTGGATTGTGTATTGGCCTGGAGTAACGAAACCCGGATCTGTGGACCGCAAACACATGGTTTCGGCTGTTGATTTGATGCCAACCATTTTAGAAATCGCAGGCATTGATCCTCCTGAAGGGTTTGATGGCCATTCGTTCTTGCCAACCATTCAAGGAAAATCGCAGGACGGCCGGGATGCGGTTTACAAAGTTTACAATGAAAATTCGGGTGGCAATCGCAGCCCAATGCGTAGTGTTGAAACGAAAAAATATGGTTACTTGTTTAATCCCTGGGTCGATGGCAAGCGAAGTTTTGCAACGGCGACAAAAGGTACAATGACTTACCGGGCGATGCAGAAACTGGCGGCAACAGATCCAAAGATTGCTGCTCGTTTGAACTTGTTCGATCACGGCGTAAGAGAAGAGCTGTATGATTATGAATCTGATCCCAACGCACTCAATAATTTAATAGATGATCCAAATTATGCCGGGGTGCTTGCTGAACTTCGTGGAACGATGCGGCAGTTTATGAAAGAGTCAAAGGATCCAGTGTTGGAAGTGTTTGACCAACGGGAGGACGACCTTAGCGTAAGCGCCTACGTCGATCGTGTTCAGGCTGCGTCGGACGAGCGTCGTAAGAATCGTCGAAAACAGAAGGCTCCGAGAGCTCAGCAAAAGCAAAAGCAAAATGTAAAATTATTTGATTTGCAATTGCCGGAGTCCGTCCAGCAAGGAGAAAGCTTCGAAGTTGTTATTGCTCATCAGCTGACAAAGGAACTTGGTCAACAAGATTTCCATGTCACCTTGAAAGACGCTCAGGGAGAGAGGGTTGAACGAAAGGTTTTACCGGCTGCAGGAAAGGGTAGCCTCAAAATCCCTTTTGAACTGCCGGTAGATTTTAAATCACCTGCAATCATCGTTTCAGTTTTTGTTGGAAAAGACTATCAATCTAATTTGCTTCATAAAACAGACGGGCCGGTTCCCGTGAAAAAGTAGGCTTAAAGGATAAATGCATCGCAAGCCAATCTGGTTCAGGGTTCAATGCAGAGTGCGCAATTTTCGTTTGGAGAGGCTCTGGAGTCCCGATGGCCTTTCGGAAAAGTTAAGCTAGTTGAAAGTCAAAATGGTCGTTCATTCAAAAATACCTTTTTTAAAGTTAATTTCCGAACTCGTTGTCCATCTGGTGCCAATTTTAATTTACATCGGCATCATCTCTGCATTGGACTATCAGTACCATCTTGAAGAGTTTGATTTTCCCCTGACGATTGTGGGAATCCTGGGAACCGTGATCGGACTTCTATTGGCCTTTCGGACTAACTCGAGTTATGACCGATGGTGGGAGGGAAGAATTCTTTGGGGAGCGATTGTCAATGACTCGCGCACCTGGACGAGGCAGTTGTTAGAGTTTACGTCGTTCGAAAACGCTGATGAAGCACAGCAGGAAAAGATAAACAGCATGGCGTATCGACAAATTGCCTGGTGTTATGCGCTGGCACGATCACTGAGGAAACAAAATGTCGAGGAAGATCTGCCGTGTTTTTTAAATGCGAAAGAAATCGAAGGTTATCGTTCAAGCCAAAATATTCCGAACGATTTACTTTTAAAACAGGCGGGTGAATTAAGGCAGTTTTATCGAGACGGATCACTCGAGTTGTTTCAGTTTGTTGAATTGGAAAAGACATTGACTCGGCTAACCAATTCGATGGGCGGTTGTGAACGGATCAAAAACACCACTTTCCCAAAGTCATACAGTTTGCTTGTGCACCTGCTGATTTACGTATTTGTAATGTTCCTGCCATTCGGGTTGGTGGAAGTACCGGCAATTGGCTTGATCGTAACTTCTATCATACTCGCCTTTGCTTTCTTACTGATCGAACGAGTTTCAATCTATCTACAAGATCCCTTCAATGCCCGCTCGTCGGACACGCCAATGTTGGCCCTTTCCCGAACGATCGAAATTAATATCAGGCAGATGCTTCGAGAGACGGATCTGCCAGAGGCGAAACAACCCATCGATGGCGTTTTGGACTGACGTAAAATTCGTTGGAGTCCAATGATATTCCGCAATGAAAACTAGAGACGGCTGGGGTCTTTTTTTGGTTGATAGTTGGGCAGAGGGCGCGCCGGGTACGCCTGCTCGTTGACGGCAACAGATGTATCTCGCCGAAGGGATACCTTGGCGAAACTTCCCGACTGCCCAATGCCCTGTAATTTTAGCCCGTCTAAAACCTAAATGTCGCCGGCAATTTCCCTGATCTTGGGACTGAGCCAGCGAGCAAATCGGTTTGTGTTGGGTAAAATTTCTATCGGCTTCCGATTTCCAATATGAACTTTCAAACCGGTTTCGGAAAACGCCATTAATTTGCCAAGTGGTTTTAAATTTGGAGTCGGAGTTCTCATGAACGCGACTGCCGACAAGTAATCAGCCACACGAAATTCAACGTGATCACCTGAAAATACCAACTTGGCATCATGGCCGACGATGGCGATATCAATCTCGCCGGCCATTAAGACTTTGGGGAGGCAGTCTTGTCGTTTGTGCTAATTTTCAAGGAACCATTGAGTACCCACTCGGCGTGTTCAGCGTCCGCACCCGTTCCGCTGGGAATTTGAACTCTCATGTCTTCAAATCCATAGTTAATCTCGGCGTTGTTCCCAGTCAGACGATCATAAAGACCAATTGCCAAGTCAGGCCAATTTTTTGTGTGTTCTGAACTCATTTGTCCCTCCCATAAAATTTCTAAAGTGAACTAATTAAATATTTGTCGCGCTTCTACTGTGAGCACGCTAACCGCAAATGAGAGAAACACTCAACCAAGAAGAAAAAATCTAGTCCGTCTCCAGCGGTTATGAGTTTGGAATCGCTGCGCGAATGCTTGCTCAACCAATTCAGCGTCTTGTCGCCAAATCTCCGTCGAATTCAGGTCTGGAGCCCACTGAGAACTGGCAAAAATCGAGATGTGGGGTTTTTCTTGAAAATCCTTAAAAACAAATGATTCCCGGTAATGAAAATCTGTTGCAGCGTCATTTCGTTTGCGGTTCAAAAAATGGGTGTGGTGCGCTAATTCCTAAACAACGCACTGGGTTCGATGCCAGAGTTTTTTCAACAGCATCAACAAAATTGCCCAGTTCTCAATTACGAAACTTGCGAAATGAAAAAAGAAACACTGCCTGAGAAAACGTGCGCCGTCTGCAACCGTTCGATGACATGGCGGAGGAAATGGTCCCGAGTATGGGATGATGTGAAACACTGTAGCGAGCGTTGCCGCCGGCGCGGCAAAGCACTTCGACGAAACGCTGGCGAGAGTGACCTGAGGCTGGAGGCATGAAGCGGTTAGAGTTGAGTGTGGCTCAAGTGGATCGCATTATCCAAATGGCTTGGGAGGATCGTACAACCTTTGATGCGATTAGGGTTCAATTCGGACTTGAACCAGGCGAGGTTATTAAATTGATGCGAAAAAATTTGAAGCCATCTTCTTTTCGAAACTGGCGAAGCCGAACGACGGGTAGAGCGACCAAACACGCTTCAAAGCGTTCGTTCAAAGTTGGACGTTTTCGGTGCAAAAGCCAGCGAGGGTAGAGCCTTGCGTTGACTGTTCGTGCCAGTTATCCAAAAACGGCGCTTTCACGATCATGAGAGCCTGTGATCCGACTGTTTTTGTAAGAGTCTTGGGATTAAACCGAGCCGCAACCACCAGAAAATAAATGACGCAACTCCCAGTCATCCAGCGAAAGCTGTCGATCCTTGCCGACGCGGCGAAGTACGACGCATCATGTGCCAGTAGCGGCTCTAAATCGACTCGGAAAGAGAGTAATATTGGCACCACCGAAGGGACAGGAATCTGTCATAGCTATACGCCTGACGGGCGTTGTATCTCATTGTTGAAAATCTTGCTGACTAATTATTGTATTTATGATTGTCAGTACTGCGTTAATCGAGTGACCAGTGAGACACCGAGAGCACGTTTTTCGGCCGATGAGGTCGTTAACCTAACCATGGAGTTTTACAAACGGAACTACATCGAAGGTCTCTTTCTTAGCAGTGGCATCATTCAAAATTCGGACTACACGATGGAGCAATTGACCTTGGTGGCCAAGAAGCTCAGGACGGAGCATCGTTTTGGTGGATACATTCATTTAAAAACAATCCCCGGGGCCGCCGAAGAGCTTATCACGGAAGCTGGATTATGGGCGGATCGACTAAGTGTAAACATTGAACTGCCAACCGAAATGGATTTAAAGCAGCTCGCGCCGGAGAAAAAAAAGACGCAAATTGTTGGTGCGATGTCTGGAATCAAGGACAAGATTGACGAGATTAAATCAGATCGCAAGTCAGGCATGAGGCCGCCTAAATTTGCCCCGGCGGGACAAAGCACCCAAATGATTGTCGGTGCTACTGCAACACCCGATAACGAAATTCTTAAAACCGCGAGTGAGCTTTATACGGGGCAACGTTTGCGCCGTGTTTATTATTCAGCATACAGCCCGATTCCGCATGCGGATTCCCTTCTTCCAGGGAAGAGTCCCCCGTTGGTTCGTGAACACCGGCTTTATCAGGCCGATTGGTTATTGCGCTTTTATGGTTTCGAGGTAAACGAGATCGTTGTCCGTGAGGACAAAAACCTGGACCTCGAAATTGATCCGAAACTTGCCTGGGCATTACAGCAAAGGGGGTACTTTCCTGTGGACGTGAATACGGCCAGTCGCGAACAGTTACTTCGGGTGCCCGGGATTGGAGCAAGAAATGTCAAACGAATTCTATCGATTCGTCGCCACCAGCGTTTGCGTACCGACGATCTAAAGAAACTTCGTATAGCCTGGAAAAGGGCAAAATCATTTGTCATTACAGAAGATCACAATCCAGCGCTTTCGGATCTCGATCGCAGTGACTTGAGACAGTTAATTGTCCCCAAGGAAAAGCAACTTACTTTTTTTGATACCTTTGATGCAGCACTCAAAGGCGAGTTGTAGAACATGCGGACGATTCAGATTGAGGACTTCGATGACTTTCGATCAAAAGCACGAAAACTGATTGGGAACCAAGTTCCTCCATCCGAAGTTCAGTTATTCGATGACGATGGCCAGCGATCTCTTTTTGGAGATTCGCCGGACTTGGGTGATATGAGTGTGGCGACTTTTCGTGTTTCAAAAGAGTTTCTTTCGCTAGCTCAATCGGTTGGCTACCACCGGGATTTCAATCGTTGGAACTTGCTTTATCGCACGTTATGGCGAATCAAAAATGAGCAACCCTATTTGCTGGAAATTGAAACAGATGCCGATGTCCATCGATTGATACAGATGGAAAAGCAAGTCCGTCGCGACGCTCATAAAATGAAAGCGTTTGTAAGGTTTCGTAAAGTGGAACGGGACGATCAAGAGTACTTCGTTGCCTGGCACCAGCCGGATCATCGT
>JAPOIJ010000147.1 GCA_029979005.1 Planctomycetota bacterium
AATTGAAATTAAAGCGTTATCGGATTGACTTTGTATTTGCAGATTCAGTGTTGGCAAGAGCGTCATGTGCGGGAACAATTTCTTTGGCTAAGGAGATTGATGAAATATCAGACCATTATCCAGTCATTGTAGAATTCGATATTTCGAAAATTCGTAAGTTGGAGACTGAAGGCGGCAATTAAGCGAAATTGTTTGTTGGACAGGGGGACGTTGGTTACACCCACATCCGAGTTTTGAGCGAAGAATTTAGAACCCTTAAAGTGCTCGTTAGGTGGTGTTTCAATTTATTTGATCGTCTTTTGTTGAGGAGTCTATGACAACACCTGAGCACACCATGGTTGGGATACTTGGAGCGTTTGCTCTCGGACTTCATAACCGGTTTGGTTGGCCGGTCGTTGCGTTTGCCGCTCTCGCCTCCAATGTGCCGGATTTGGACGGTTTACCGATGCTGTTTGATATGGAACGGTTTGAATTCGGACATCGTGTTTGGGGGCATAATTTCCTTGCGATTGTGGCAACTTCAATCCTATTGGCAGGGATGCAGGTGCGATTTAATTGGGTTCAAAGGGTTGGCTGTTATGTGGCGAGGGTTCTGCCTAGCGAAATTGAAGTCACCGAACAACGCACCGACTCACCGATTCCAATGTCAGTGTTCATGTTTGTGGGGATTGGCTTTCAATCGGTACACCTCGTTTGCGATATGGTGGTGTCGGGAGGGCAGGGGCTTTCTGACTGGCTTGTGAAACCATTTTGGCCGTTTGGAAATACGGGCTTTGTCTATCCACTGATTCCATGGGGGGACGTTGGGCCGACGGTCATCATGATGGGCGGTTTGATTGGGATTGCGAAATATGGCCGGGCTCAATTTATCTCAGTTCTTACACTCATTGTTCTAATCAGTTATTTGTTTTGCCGAAGTTATTGGGCCTAGAACGTCTGCGCGGTGTGTTGCGGTTCTCCCTGATTCGAATTGGCAAGCTTGTTTCTTCGGAGAGACTCACTACTATTTAATGCGGTTGGTTTCAGTAGTCGTTAGATTCAAACTGTTTTTACCAAAGGGCGAATGGAGGCGATTGGTTCGACGCACTTTACTGCGATATTTCTTGTCTTGGATTAGAACGACGGATTGCTCACGAATTTAAATGAAACAGTTTTCGCTAAAAACACTTTTTATCATTACGCTCGTGGTGGCGATCGGGATCATTGTTGTTCCATTTGTTCGATTTAAGCTGGCTGAGCGGAAGTTCCGTCAGACCATTGATCCGATATGGGCACAAGCTCCTTATTCATCGTCGTTGGTTCAAGTTCAAGACATCAATGATATTGTTGTGAAATTTTGTGATGAGAGTTTGCAGTTGGATTCGGGTGGCACTTTGGCTCCTATGCCTGATAGGGGATCTGGTTTTTACAAACTTGATTGTGCGGAGGGCGAGTTTTACGTCATATTCCAAGATGGTGTTTACGAAAATCTAGATTCGTATGTTGGACTCGGGCTATCGCCGTACTGTTTGCTTAGGGATGCGTTCATGCTGGATAACGAATCGCCAATTTCGACAGCAACGCTCTGGATGGTGCGTGCGTTAATGATGCCTGTTGGGTGTGAGGATCGATTGCAGCATTTTGAAACTTCTCACAAAATGGGATTCATTAGCGGGCAACTGACGGGTACCGCGGGGACGCATTTGCTGTTGTTTGATTCGACGGGCCAGCATTCTATTTTGGTCGTGGCTCGGGAGTCGAAAACAGACGCGTGGGATCGGTTGGCCGACCGGCTTCTTTTGGTTAAGGAGACGAAGGAAAAGCCGAATGGAAACGATTGAAAGGGCGTTTAAGCGGTTGAATTATGCAAACTGCATTTGACGAATATTTCTATCCAATTTTTGGTGGCGGTGTACTATTGGCCACCGTCCTTTCTTTGTATGCCGGCAAGGCACGCGGATGGCTTTTGCCCTTGTTTTGTCTCGTGGTAGGAATTTTCGCGTTCTGGGGAACTCTGTTTGTCGGCTCGGAAATTGGTTATCAAAAGTGGCAGAGTATTCCAAATCCGCCGGACGAAGCCTTTGCGGATACTTTCCCCATGGGTGCATTGCTTGCGGGTTGGTTACCTGGATCCGTTTATTGTGGGTTTCTGTTTGGAATAATGAGATTATGCCTGTTGCTTATTCCAAAACGTAACTCTATTAATGCTCCGACGCCTTCCTCCACTGTGAGAACGGAGAGCGGTAATCCATATCAAGGTCCATAGTTGGTGACTTATTCCGGGAGAGTTGGGAATGCTGGACATCTTGATTCGGAGAGATTGATGGGGCGAGTATTGAATACGGATGGTGCTTCTGGCGTGCGATTTAATCAGTCGAATCGCTTTAGTATTTTCGATCTATTTGTATGGGTTACCTGTTTTGCGGTTGCCGCGCTGTTTGCATCCATGGGTATGTGGCTGATTTCATCCCTTTGGATTGGTTTGATGGCGGGAGTTAAGCTGGGGCCGTCTTCAAGTTATCCAACTTTTTTAATCGTGGTGTTTGGGACCGTTGCCGGAGGGTTATTTGCTGCAGCAATTGCAGCGACGCTTGCCGTTATCTTTTTATATTCTTCAAGTGGAATTGACTTGATCGAATCGAAAAGTACAACAATTGCAGCGAACACTCGGGGCCTTTTAATCGCAGGAGCAGCCGTGCTTTGGGTGCCGCCAATTTTGATGGTGGTTTGGTTGGCGTTACTTCCTTTTCGGAAGGATAGCGGGACTGCGGATCAAAAGGAAAGGCTCCGGACGCAACCATCAACGAGTGATTAGTTTCTTTCACCGAAGGGTGAGGGTTTAGAATACTTTGGTAATCACCATTCTGATCAATGTTAGCTTGTTTGGAGATTGAACATGGTAGGTGGCAGTTTCAGTTTGATTTTTATTCTCGCGGCGATCGGTGGATTTGTCCTTATTTCGGGCATTTTTTTAGCGATCGTTTTGATTAGTAAAAAGAAATAGAAAGACGTTCGTGCGTCTGACCAATTAAAGCGTTGGGTGGCTAACGGCTGCCGGGCATTGTGTTTGGTCAGAGACGCTCAAACTTGAAGATTCACATTACCGCTTGCATGACGATTTCAGAGTGGAAGGATTTTACTTAGGTTCAAGATGAGTAAACAGAAACGCAAAAGGAAATTTCAGGTCTCATTGCGTTTTTTTTTCATCTTTACTGTAGTCGTTGCACTTATCTTGGTCTTGCCGGTTCAGCGAAGCCTGATTCAGAAACGGGGTAGGGTTTGGGTGGATAGCCAAAATGGCCATGTTACGTTCGCCCATAAATATGATGCCGTTTCGGGGCAGTACAACCACGATTTGGAATTACCGGCTCCGGGTTGGTTGGTGGGTATTTTGGGGATCGATATTTTTGATTCTGTTGATGCGGTTGTGCTGGACAATAAAGTCGTCGTCGATCTTTCTCCTTTGACTGATTTTCGAAAATTACGCTCTCTTGGAATTATGATTGAAATTGATGAACAGCTCGATTTTTCGCCCCTAGCAGAGCTTAAGAATCTTGAATGCCTGCACCTGGCTTACACGGGCATTTCAGCGGAACGTCTTATCGAGCTCCAGGAGTTACTGCCTTGGGTTAAGGTGACAGCGGACATTGATCCGGTACGGTAGCTTTCAATGTTGGTGGCGTCGTTGTTTGTTGGGCATGGTTAGTTTTGTGGCAGCCTAAACTTCAGTTTTCAAACTACTGTGGACAATTGCGTTAAAGCGGGGGGAATTCGATTGTAAAATTGGCTTAAACGCTGAGGGTTTTGCCGTTGGTATGGCTGACCAATTTATTGGGGATGTTGGCGATTAGCAGATTCGCCTTTTGTTTTTACAGCGATACTTTCACCGAGACAGGATTCAGGGTATAAGAATAGAGTTCCGCAATTCCGGTAGCGTCACGGCGATCAGTCAGTTACCGTTATTTATTCAATTGGAAGTGCTTGCTCGGCTGGTGCCGGCCGCGGTCTTCAAAACCGTTGAGCCGCATGGAAATCATGTGGTTGGTGGGTTCGATTCCCATGCATTTCCGCCATTGAATCATCAGGTGGTTTGAATCCAGCGATTTATTCGATTGGGAGCACTGTTATTCGCCTCAACGATGTCCGTCAACGAGACGGTTCCGTGTCAGAATCAGGACCGCCGCGCTGTTTTCAATGTTTTCGACCGCAGGAGCAATGCTATTGCGATCTTATTCCTCGTATTCAAAACGAAACTGAGATCGTTTTGGTACAGCATGTTAGCGAGCGAGATCACCCATTCAACACTGCGAGAATGGTACGCGCATCCTTGGACCGAACAAAATTAGTCTGCGGCAATTCGGAACGGTTGGTCAATTCAGATCTCGGCTTGGGTGGATCAGCGGGGCTTTTGTACCCCTCCAAGGGGGCAAAGACACTGGCGAGCGTTCCCAAAAATGAAAGACCAACGCAGTTGGTTGTGATCGACGGGACCTGGCCTCAAGCGAAAGCGTTAGTGCGGGATCTTCCGCAGTTGAGGGATCTGCCCCACTATCAATTGTTGCCGACGGAGCCGGGAAACTATCGAATTCGGCTCGAGCCCAACGAGGTTTCGCTTTCGACTTTGGAAGCGGTCGTCGAGGCGTTGCGAGAGCTTGAACCTGAGTTAACGGACTTGGAGAAGTTGGTAAATGTGTTTGAGACAATGGTTCAACGGCAACTGGACCATCCCAGGGTTTTGTCATCCCATTATTCCGGCGGCAAGAAGTCTGGTCGGAATCTAAATATTCCTGCCAGTTTAATCAAGCCAGACAAATCTATTGTGGTCGCCTACGGCGAAATGGATTGTCGCGATGAGACGGAAGGTGTAGGGAAATCGAAGGCACAGCGGGGACCACTGGTTTGGAGTGCTCATCGTTTAGGGGAATCTGTTGATTCAGGTTTAAAGAACTTTGAGTCGTTTTTGCAGCCACGGCTGGAACTGAAGGATACTCTTCTTGCCCACTTGGGATTGTCCCGCCAGCATTTTTTAAGTGGCGAATCTGTGAGTGAATTTTGTGATCGCTGGGGTAAATTTTTACAGGATGCAGATACATTGGTGGTTTACCATCCAAATGGAATTCGTATGCTCAAGCACGTGAATGCCAAATTATCAAAGTGGATCACGCTAAAGTCCATTAATTTTAATGGACAAGAAAAACGTCGTACATTTAGTGAGTTCGTAAAGGATGAGTGCACGAATTTTGAAGTAAAGTTGCCTCATTCTGGACGCGCGGGTAAGCGTCTTGCCAAGGCAGTGAACTTGGTGAATTATTTAAGAGATGTTGGCCTGAAAAATTTGGATTCGGAGAACAGCTAGTGATTGGGTATCGGTTTATTATTTGCAGTGCGTTACTTGTCATTGGCTTGCTGGAAAATCAGGCGACCGGGCAAGTTGAGTTGTTCTCTACTCGTCAGGTGAATGACATGGGTAGAGAAGTTTCTTATTTTGGATCGCTGCCACAAAAGGGGCGTCTAGTATTGGATGCCAACAATGGTTTCTTTGACAAAGGAGCATTTAAGGCGACCGGAAAGCGAATCTCGCCAGAATCGGAACGACTATTGATTTCAAGCCACTTTGATGGGCTGCAGGCAGTGAGTGGTAACCAAGCCGGGGAAGCACGATGGTATTTATGGAAGTCGAATCCAGCAGCGGCGGAATTAAAAATCTTTCTCGATGTCCCTCAGGCCGGCAAAGGAGGCCTTTGGAAAGTTTGCGTTGGGGATGACGAGTTTGAATTTGCTGCTTCGATGAGCGATGGGCGTAAGGCACAGGAATTTTCGTTTCCTTTAGAGCTAGGCTCCACGGGAATGCGAGAGATCTCAATTCGTAGTTTGAATTCGAAGCGTAGGTCGGTCACTGAATTTAAAAAGATTGAGGCAATCGGGCCGGGGATCGAAGGCGCGCGGTTGATTCGGGCGAGATGGCGTCCCGCGGCAGTTCATGCACGTTTCGAGTCGTCCGAGTGCAAAGATTCAAACCTCTGGGTATTCGAAACGCAATGTGTTCGGGCGAGTTCATCTTATTCTCCCATCACGACTGCGTTTGGTTATTTTGGTGCCTCCTTTAACTCAGAGGGACTTGCGGCGGGTAACGTAAACTTTTCTATGTGGGCGGCGAGTCGAAAAGCTGAAAAAATGCCAGAGGTATCTTCCATGCCCCACTTACTTGCCACAGCGAATCCAGCCGCTGAATTTAGTGGCTTTGGTCACGAGGGTTCTGGCGTAAAAATACGAAACTGGGATCCCTACCAGCGGCATCCAAAGTCAGTAATTCAGGCGTTGAGAGTGGAGACCGCTAACGGCGTTGATACTTTTTATGGTTATTTGTATGACCAAGTGAAAAATCGTTGGATGCTTTTTGCGGCAGGTCGTCGACCTTCAAAGAACAAGAACGGCCCGCTCTCGTTACGGGCAGGTTCTTTTTGCGAAGTCCCCGGCCCGCCTAATGTCGAACGAACCGGTGATGTGGTACGAGAGGTAAAGAGGAGGGGCTGGTTTTATGGGCCGGATAAAAAATGGCATGTTGCAGATACCTTGCATTTAGGTGATGACCCCGCCGACACTAATCGATTTGTTCGGGTTCTGGACGGAGGATGGTTGTCGATGGGAACGGGGGGCGTTGAAATGTCGACTGGTCCTCAGGTAGTTCGGCTTCGAGATCAGCCACCTCAGTTACCAATTTATTTAGAACCAAGTTGTGCAAATCAGTTATTTGAGTTGCCAGTTGAGATTGGTAAACCAAACGTCTTCTCTATCCAGTCGGATAGTGCGGTGGTGGCTTATACAGGCATTCAGGCAGGGACTAAAACGCGAGCAACTCTCTATTACGGTACGTCAGATTGTCTGACCTTTGTGAAACGTAAATTACACAATACTGAGAAGAAAGGCGCGAGTAGTGAGCAATTCGGTGACGACCGCACTTGGCAATTTCAAACTGAGCCGGTGAAGGTAGAAGACTCGAGCGCAGAGTTTTCATTAGATGATTTGCGGCCGGGAACGACATATTTTTTTCGGGTATTGGTGGAGGGCAGCAACGGCAAAAGTTGGGCTTTTGAAACCGGAGAATTCAAGACTCTGCGCAATTAGCGACGAATGTGCTAGGGGCGTAATCGAAACTGACGGCCATTTAGCCGCTCATTTTGTGGGCAAATTTACGAAACCTCTCAGCCCCCCATTGGCTTAATTTGCGGTGTTGAAGGGCAATGGCCTTGGCGATTGCTGCGTTTAAACCGATCATACGGACATCAGTAGGATACCTTTACCGTTTAAAGCGGTCGGTAAACCGAGATTTAAACTTGGTGTGAGTTATGTTTCGTTAGAAGGGTTTGACAGTTAAACGTGGAGTTCTAAAATATAAGAGCGTTGTCATTTCCTACAATGCCCGTTCTTTTTGTAGCGGCCATTTATTCATCACGAGTTAAACATGACCGGAATTGTTCTTCATCAATCCTTGTTCCTCGCGTTTGGTATGCCCGGTATTCCGGAGTTGCTAATCATTATGGCGATTTTGCTGTTGCTATTCGGTGGCGCGAAGTTGCCCGGTTTAATGCGAAACCTGGGACGCAGTGTTAATGAATTCAAAACTGGCATTAAGGAAGCGCCTGCCGACAGCGCGATCGAAGATGACAGCGATAGCGCCGATTAATCAACTGCTTTTTGGCTTGATACAAGTCTAAAGACTCTACGACTTTTTTATCTGGAAATGCCACTTCATGGCAGATACTCTCACATTTCAGTTTCAGTTACTCGGCTTTTTTGGGCTCGGAAGTCCTGGAGTTGGTGAGTTAATGGTGATTGCGATTGTGGCGGTTGTGTTGTTTGGCGGCAAACTCCCCGAGGTCGCCAGAACGCTTGGCGGTACTTATCAACAGTTTCGGAAAGGGCTTTCCGATATTCAGTCCACGATTAAGAATGATCTCGATCTCGACGCTGCTTCGTTGAATCGGTTGCCAGAATACAACGATGTTGTTGATGATTATGACGAACCGACAGCACCGAGTTTTGACGCTCCCCCAGAAGACGAAGATTGATCATCATTTAGCTGGCTGTCTGCTACCCAGTCACGCGTTATTCTCGGGTAAGGGTTAGGCACGGGGACGCTATCCTTGTTGGCGTTGATCGTTTTTCGCCCCGCAGTTTTGAATCTTCCCTATTTTCGAAGATTGAATGATGTCAATTAACAGGTTACCTCAATTTAGAAAAACAGTCGAAGGTTGCACTTCCGGGGTGACGAAAGTCCTGCAGCTGCCCTTTGAGCTTCGATCCGGTGAAGTAGTTTTTGCAATTTTAATTGGGGTCGGCGACCAATATCTTTTGGTTCCAACGAATGTTGAAAATGTGGTCCTGTTGAATGGAGAATCGACCGACGCAGTTGCTCTATTTGATGGAGATACAATTCAATTCGAAGAAGATGAATATATTTTTGAGCTGGGGGACGAGGACGGTGATCCACAAGTTTCTCCGATTGGATCAGAGTTGGTAGGAGAAACGACCCTTTTAGTGAACCACCGAATTAATAATTTTTTTCAGGTGATTAATGGGGGTGGGTATTTATTGGATACCGGCATCGCCAAGAAAGACTTCGAGCTGGTTAGTCGAGGTTGGAACACCATCAAGGCTAAGCAGGAACAATTGGCAGAACTGCTAAGCAAGGTTGTGGCGCTAAACAGTCCGCCGGTTTTGAGCATTAAATGCGATGAACTGAATGACATGCTCCAGCTATCTTTGGAGAATTGGTCAAAAAAGGCCGAGAATCAGGGGTTCAGGATTGAGTTTGAAAATGGAGATCCGAGGGTTAATTTGTCGTTTGACCGTCAGCATTTATCGGAGGCGATCGACGGTATACTTGATTTAGCAGCCAAGGCGAGCTTTCCTGAAAATCGTTTGATTCGAATTCAGTTAAGTGTAGTTAAAGGTTTTGTCCATCTGGGAATCTGTTATCACGGAACTGGAATTAGCATCCAGCCTGAAAACAGTCAGAATATTTTGAGGCAAGCTAATGAGACATCGGGCGGTGTCGATTTTAATTTCTCCAGGAGCCTGATCCGCGCCCATGGCGGTGAGCTGTTAATGACACACTCTGGTGCAGAGCAATGGCGAATCAATGTTTACCTTCCTTTGAACGCCTCAAAATAAGCTCAAGTTCTTTGTATTGCGCTAATCCAATGGAGCCCTGCGAGGCTGGCACGTGTTTTAAATGCGTAGCGAAAAAAAAAGCAAAATAAGATGCGATATTGATTTCCGATTATTAGGTCTGTGACGATCCACCGTTGGTGTTTGACGGCAAATCGAGGTTGACTTTACGGCTGATAACGGTGCTTACCGTTGGGAAAGCGATGCGACTAGCGAGTCTATGCGTTACTTGGCGATATACCTCTTAGCCGAAAGATCAATCTTTAGACGCTAGCAAAGTTGGTTTTTGACGGTAATTAAAACAATGGTTTTGAGGACTTCAATTGATGAAATTGAAGTAAGGCGATAGGATGAAGCCGACTCGAAACCATAATTATAAATGGACATTGTAATTTGGAATTGTTGATCGCTCGAGTCAACAAAGCAAGATCACGGAGGATCGGATGCATCAACGATTTAGGAACTCTTTAAAGGTGGTATTTTCTCTTGCCATCGGTGTCTCGATTCTTGGGACACAAGCAATGGCTCAGAGCGATTCTGTTAATCAAAATAAAACGACTGAAACGGCTACCTTTCGCGTGCCAAAAAACGATCCTGTGCAAAAAAAGGAAGATCAGTTAAGGTTTGCCGTATTACCCTCATCAGTAATGCCAAAGCATCCGCTCGACCGTGCGGTTTCCATTGCCGAGGAGTCGCTGGGCAGAATGCGTCGTGAGGTTTACGACTACACTGCAATTCTCGCGAAGCGACAGCGTGTTAACGGTGAAATCAGCCCGACAACTTACATGGGAGCGAAAATTCGCTGCCCACGACGTTCTGAGTCCGGTGAAGAGATTCCGTTCAGCATTTATATGCGATTCATGAAGCCAGCCAAGGTTGCCGGTCGAGAAGTGATTTGGGTAGACGGAAAGTATGACGGCAAAGCGTGGGTCCACGAAGGTGCTGGTTCCCCATTGTTAAGATTGAAGAGTTTTCTGCTGGATCCAAACTCGCCACTGATGATGAAAGGTCAGCGAGAGCCGGTCTATGAGGCAGGACTTGAAAATCTGATCCTCAAGCTGATTGAAAAAGCGGAGCGGGATCGAGCTGCTGGAATGTGTGTGGTTAATTACACTGATGGTGCGACAATCAACAAGCGATCTTGTTCTGTGATTGAGCTTATCCACAAAGATCGTAAAGAGCCTTATGAATTTTATAAGGCTCAGGTCTTCATTGATGACGAATTGGGATTGCCGGTACGGTTTGCAGCGTATGATTGGCCGACTGCTCCAGGCGAGGCACCTGAACTCATCGAAGAGTACACGTATTTGAACATTAAAGTGAATGTTGGACTGAAGGATATAGATTTCGATCCAAAAAATCCTAGGTATTCCTATAAAGGATTGCCAGACTAACATCGCTGTCGCTAAAACCCCGAGTTCGTGGGAACTGTGATTAATTTAATAGCCACCGTCAAATGATGACGGTGGTTTTTTTGTGTAGACATGTCGGGACTAATACGGACAAGAAGGGTTGGATTTGATAAGATTGCCCGTGCCGCGGGATTCGCTTGTATGGCGGGACCAGAAACCTTTAACCCTTTAGTTTTTCGAATGCCTCCAAGAAACTTACTATTGATCGCTCTGACGATCGTTGTGTCGTTGGCTTGTTATTCAGTCGCTTCACGGAATCGGTATGCCAATTTATTTGCGGAAGCAATTGAAGTCATCGATAAAGAATCGTTAAAGCGTGTATCGCGCGAAGATCTTTTTGTTTCTGCGATGGAGGGGATGTTAAAGGATCTGGATGAACACTCGATGTACATGTCGGGAGAAGTTTTCCAGATGTTCGATGAAGACATGCGTCAAGAGTTCGGAGGGGTTGGCGTTTATGTTGAAATGGATCCGCGCACGAAGCGGTTGACGGTACTGGCCCCAATGCCGGGCACGCCCGCGTCAAGGAGCGGATTTCTGCCAGGTGATCAGGTGGTTGAAATCGACGGCAAATCGGTGGAAGGGCTAGATCAGCGCGAGGTGGTGAAACTGTTGCGCGGCCCAGTTGGCGAACCCTTTGAGATTACATTCGATCGTGCCGGAGAGTCGGTAAAAATAGAGGTCGAACGTGAAGAAATTGGCGTCGATAGTGTTCATGGAGATTCACGAACGAATAACGGTTGGGATTTTCATCTTCAGGAACATCCTAACATTGGTTACGTTCGCTTGGTTCAGTTTGGGCGTAACACAGCGACTGAGCTGGCAGATGCCTTGGACGAGATGGGAAAAGTCGACGGATTGATTATCGATCTTAGAAACAACACTGGCGGTTTACTGGATGTTGCAGTCGAAGTTTGCGATCTGTTCTTGCCAAAGGGTAAAAAGATAGTGACTACGAAAGTGCGTGATCGAGAGACCGACAGTGTGATGTATGCGGTGAGTCCGGAAAAGACCGATCCGACGATGCCGATTTGTATTTTAGTAAACCGTAATTCCGCTAGTGCAAGTGAAGTCGTTTCGGGATGTTTGCAAGATCATGGGCGGGTGACAGTAATTGGAGAGCAGACTTGGGGAAAAGGAACGGTTCAAAATGTGATTCCCATTCAACGTGGTGAAAGCGCGTTGAAATTAACGACAGCAAGTTACTGGCGACCGAGTGGTCGACATATTGACCGTTATGACGAAATCGCCAAAGAAACCAAAGTCTGGGGTGTTCAGCCGGATGATGGCTGGAAACTAGAGTTGTCAGAAGAAGATATTTTTAAAAATTCAAGGGTGCGTTATGTCCGTGAATTGAAGGGGCTGTTGACGCCTGAACAGCTTGAGATGGTTCAGGAAATTAGTCAATTGAATATGGAAGCAATGGAAGCGAAGCTAATTGAAGCTAAGCCTGACCAGC
>JAPOIJ010000074.1 GCA_029979005.1 Planctomycetota bacterium
AATTGAAATTGGAGATGATGGGGCTTCCCGCGCCAACGGCTTACGAAATCATGCGGGAACGATGCGAGATAACTGACTCAGTCTTTCAACTTCAAACGGAGACGGACGCAATTTTTGACGAAATTTTACCCAAAAACCTTCGAACAATGCCGGGATTGGAAATACTACTGGAGAGGCTCGAATCCAAAGGGATTCCAAAAATCGTCGCCACGAGCAGCCAGCGTAAATTTGCGGAGCGAAACCTTGCTCAATTTGATCTCACCCATCGTTTTGAATTTATATTGACTGCCGAGGACGTAACTCAAGGCAAACCCCATCCCGAAATCTACTTGACTGCTTCAAAAAAGTTAGAGGTAAGCCCACTCAACCTACTCGTTCTCGAGGACAGCAAAACGGGTAGCACGGCTGCCGCGGCTTCGGGAGCTTTTACCATTGCGGTTCCGACCGAGCACAGTATCGGATTAGATTTTTCGCACGCGAATCACGTGGCATTGCGACTCGACGACGAATTTATCTTAAGTCTGTTTGATTAGCGTAAACGAGGCAATTCGAATCTTTACTTGGGTAAGACGCCTTTTGAGAGCCTTAGCTTCGCTCGTTACCGAGAGATTAAATGATGTTGATAGCCTCTGGTGGACTGCCTAACTCCATTGATAGCGCCTAGCAGATAGGATCTTCGATGGTTTGCGTAGCATCTATTGCTTTGTCCTGAACATCCCAATAGCCGCGACAACAATCGATAAAAGAAAGACTTCAAAGAGGACACCGGCCAAAACCAAGGCAACTAATTCCCCATGTAACCCCCGATTGCACCTTGAATCATCAACAGAACAATCATCAGCAAAACAAGAAACACTGGTGTGTAAACGAAAATAACGCGAGCGATAACCAAAAGTATATCAACCTCGCCATCACGCTTAACCTTTCCCGCGTTTACTTCCGTTCCTGCGGGTGATGCATAAGGGTTGTCCTGTTTTTCCATACCCTGCAAACTAACAACTAACTTCAGAGTGTCAAGATTCTCCACCCAAAATCCTCGGCCCCAATGATTGGATTTGAATTGATGCCCTTTAATAGATAATGCCTCGATTTGTAAATCTCTCCAAAAACTAATCTTGGATAAAAGCAGCATGAAAAAAAATTTACTTGTCGCCTTTTTCTGCGCAACCACAATCGTTGGCTGTCTGGGTGAAAAAACAGCGAAACAACCTTCTGAAGAAATAAGATTCGGGGACTTGACCCTTAACAGAAATACGTTGGGTTTGACCAACGTCACTGATGGCAGGGGTATAATAACGGGAACCGTCAAAAATAAAGGAGGTGATGCTTTTGATGGAATTTCAATCGAGATAAACGTTTACGATAACTCGGGTGCTTTGACAGCAACAACGACTGCCGTTACTGGAGGAATGGAGCCGGGCGAAACTTGGGAATTTGAAACCTTGGCAGCGCCAATTACCTCCGCCGCGGACCTCGACAAAGTCAAGATTGTCGAAATTTGGGGATTAAAAAGAGAACACTAGGGTTATCACTGCTGCTTCAATTACCGAGACCAGAATATTTAAATTGTACGGCGCAAGATCTCAATGACGGACGCATAAATAGCGTTATCCAGATTACGGAACCAGAATGACAAAACCAACCGACCAACACGACGAATCAAAGCCTCAAGAAGGACTGTTCTCGAACGCTCTCGTCTTGTTAGCAGACTCTCTGGCCGTTTTTGAAGGCTGCTCGAGCTGCGGTTGCTCAGGTTGTGGCTGTTTTATGTTGCCAACAATTCTGCTGATGGTAGCCGTACCAGCCTTTTCAGGTTGCGTCTAATAGATGACACATAAAAAATAGGCATCCAGAGGGACGTTTATTTCGAATCTCACCGTTTGAACTTCGAACCGACATCGCGATTAAAGTGCCAGATTGGCTATGTCGCCGGTTAACCACGCTGTACTTGGCTGTGCTACAATGGTTCTGCAGATTTGCAAGTCTGTTTAGTCACAACTTTTACTGGACTGCCAATGATCGAGTTTATTGGAAAAGGAAAAAGCCATAACTGCAACGGAACAACACGCCGTGACTTTCTGAGAGTTGGCGCTTTGAGCGGATTTGGCTTAACCCTCGCCGACTACCTTTGGGCTCAAGAGCACGGTGCGGTCAAAAAAGATCAGGATAAAAAATCCTGCATCATGATTTTTAATCTCGGTGCCCCAAGTCAAATCGACACCTTTGACATGAAGCCGAACGCACCGGCCGAAGTCCGTGGGCCATTCAAACCCATCTCCACCAATTCAGACAACTTTCAGGTCTCGGAAATTCTTCCGATGCATGCGAAAATTGCAGACAAATTTTCAATTGTGCGAAGCTGTTACCACACTTCCGCTGCAGTTCACGATGCAGGATGGCAAATGATGCAAACAGGTCGACAATTTGCCGGAGGTGTCGAAACTCCCCACGCCGGCTCCGTTGTCGCTTTCCTTAAAGGTCGGAAAACCGACCTGCCTCCGCATGTCGTCTTACCGCAACTGATGGGGCGGGGTGGGGGAGGTCTACCTAACGGTCAGGCTGGTGGTTTTTTGGGTAAATCCTTCGATCCTTTCGCATTGATGGCCGACCCGTCCAAACCGAATTTTAAAGTGCCGGATCTTCTTCCGCCGTCCGAGATCGGGACGGTTCGACTCGATCGACGTAAAAAAATGCGTGATATTGTCGATAGCCAAATCAAACAGTTTGAAAAAAGTGATGATGCCAAACTTCTGAATCAGAATTTCCACACCGCTTACCGCATGATGACCAGCAAACAGGCTCGCGAAGCGTTTGACCTGAGTCAGGAGAAGCAGGCTACTCGGGAGCGTTATGGAATGAATCGTTTTGGTCAATGTTGTTTGCTGGCCCGGCGCCTAATCGAAGCCGGTGTCCGGTTCGTAACGATCAATACGTTCCTCACCGTCTTTGATGAAATCACGTGGGACATTCACGGTTCAAAACCCTTCACCTCGATTGAAGGCATGAAGAATATCGTCGCACCCACGTATGACCGGGCTTACAGTGCGTTGATCGAAGATTTGTCACAAAGAGGCATGCTCGAGGACACGCTGGTCACCAACCTCGCCGAATTTGGAAGAACTCCAAAGGTAAATCCGGCAGGCGGCCGAGACCATTGGCCCCAATGCTTTACCGTCGGTTTCGCCGGCGGAGGAATTCAAGGTGGTCGTGCGATTGGTGCAAGTGATCCCATCGGTGCGGTTCCCGCGGATCGCCCCACTCCACCGGGTGATGTTATTGCCACGATTTTTCACTCCCTCGGATTAGACCTTCATGCAGAATTACCAGGGCCCGGAGGCAGGCCGTATCCGTTGGTTGATTTTGGGTCTCGGGAGATTAAAGAACTGTTTTAAACGAGTCTTTTGAGTTTGTATTTATGAACCAGCCGCCGTGGCAAATCGAACGTCCTGAATCAGGTAGCTTCCAATCAAGTTTCACCGCTTTATGCGTCATTGCATTTAGCCTGAACTTGGCGTTTACCGGTGGAATCTACGCTCAAAATATACCAATCAATAACCAGACGACCGATCTGGAATTTTCAATACCTGAATCGCCCGAATTCACGCGGCACGTACTACCCATCCTCTCGAAACTGGGCTGTAATTCGGGAGCCTGCCATGGAGCACTCGCCGGAAAAGGTGGCTTTCAACTTTCGCTAAACGGCTACAACCCTAAAGGGGATCATTTCTCGATTACCCAGCAATCACTCGGGCGTCGCGTCGAAATCGCTGACCCGGGGCGTAGTTTGATTTTGACCAAGCCGACGGGAACACTGCCTCACAAAGGAGGATTAAGACTTGAAACTGATTCCGCGGAATACAAGATCCTGTCGAACTGGATCGCGATGGGGGCAAAAGGGCCGGCACCGACGGACGCGAAACTGCTAAAGCTGGAAGTTAAGCCGGAAACAATTGTTTTAAACCCGGAAGATTCAGCCAATATCAGCGTTATCGCTCATTACAGCGACGGAAGAAAAGAAAACGTTACCCGGTGGGCGAAATTCAATTCCTCCAACACGCCTGTGGTGGAAGTGGACAACGATGGGATGCTAAGCGTCGCCGGAAGAGGAGAAGCTTCGATTGTGGTCTGGTTCTCGAGCCTACTGGAAGTCTCTCGTGTCCAGCTCCAATTTGCTAATGAGATTGCACCGGAAGTATTCTCAAACACTCCAAAACGAAACTTTATTGATAAACTTGTCCTTGAAAAGCTCAAACAACTAAGACTCGCTCCCTCTCCAAGATGTGATGACTCAACCTTTATCCGCCGCGCTTTCCTGGACACCATCGGCGTGCTTCCAACACCGAAAGAAGTAGAAGACTTCAAATCAAACGCTTCAGTAAATAAACGCGACCAATTAATTGATGAATTGTTACAACGCGAAGAGTTCAATGATTATTGGAGCTACCGATGGTCTGATGTCTTTTTAATCAGTGGCAAACGCTTACGCCCGCAGGCTGTGAAGGCCTACTATCAATGGCTCCGAAACAAAATTGAAACAAACACGCCATGGGATCAAATCGTACGCGAAGTCGTAACCGCACAAGGAAGCAGTTACACCAATGGTGCCACGAACTTCTTTGCTTTGCACCAGACCCCTGAAGACATGGCCGAGAACGTCTCTCAAGCGTTTCTTGGACTCTCGATTGGTTGCGCCAAGTGCCACAACCACCCGTTAGAAAAATGGACGAATGACCAATACTATGCCATGGCGAATCTATTCTCGCGGGTTCGTGCGAAGGGTTGGGGCGGAGACGCGAGAAATGGTGACGGCTTAAGAACATTATTTCTCGCGACCAGCGGTGAACTGATCCAACCATTGACTGGAACCGCTCAACCACCAACACCACTCGATGGCACACCCTTGGCATTCGATAACCCGATGGACCGACGCGAGCATCTTGCCGCATGGCTTACCAGTCCAGACAACCCCTACTTCAGCCGATCAGTCGCTAATCGGGTTTGGGCCAATTTTATGGGCCGAGGTTTAGTTGAAAACGTCGATGACATGAGAACTTCCAACCCCGCAACTAATGAGCCACTCCTTGACGAGTTGTCATCTTTTTTGAGCAAAAATAAATTTGATTTAAAAGCATTGATGCGGGAAATCCTGCAATCCGAAACCTATCAGCGCAGCAGCGTTGTCCTGCCTGAAAACAAACAGGATGATCGATTCTATTCTCGATTCTTCCCTCGAAGATTAATGGCTGAGGTCCTGTTAGATGCAATTTCTCAGGTCACCGAAGTCCCGACCGAATTTGCAAAAATCGAACACAAGGGCGCGGACATCCGCACAACGAAGGAATACCCGCTCGGAACCAGGGCGACTGAATTATACGACTCGGCTGTACTTTCATCATTCCTCACAAAGTTTGGCAGAAATAACCGGGACATCGTGTGCGAGTGCGAACGAACCAATAAACCAAGCTTGGTTCAAGTGCTGCACATCGCTAACGGTTCGACCATAAATGAAAAACTCAAATCGAGTAAAAGCTGCGTGGACGTCGCAGTCTCAAAGCCAGAAACTTCAAATCAGTCGATCATCCGAGAAGCATTTTTAAAAACGGTTGCTCGCGAACCGACGGAGCACGAGCGTAATCAACTTTTGCAAATAATTGAACAAGCCGGCGAGAGTGAACGAAGAAGTGCAATCGAGGATCTCTACTGGAGCCTAATGAGTAGCCGTGAATTCCTATTTCAGCATTAAGATGACATTGATCAAGCAGATGCCGCCTAGAACCTCAATAGTCCGAATCTTCACGCTCTGGTTGGCAACCCTTTTGCCACATGTACAGGTCGTGGGTGACGAGCCTACGTATGCCCAAATCCAACCAATTCTGACCAAATATTGTGCTGGCTGCCATAATACCGACGAAGCAAACGGAGAATTTTCGCTGGACAATTATGAGGCTCTTTTGCGAGGTGGCGAACATGGAACGGCAGTAACGTCAGGAGAAGCTGCCTCCAGCAGGATTATTCAGTACATGCGCGGAGGATTAAAACCTGCGATGCCGCCCGAGGACGAACCTCAACCCTCTGCCGCCGAAATTGAACTGATCGCAAAATGGATTGACTCGGGCGCGACAGGCCCCCTAGGAAAAACGGGGCCAACTGAACTCAATGTTCCAAAAATCTCGCCCCGCACCAGTCAGCGACCAATCACCGCCTTATCGATTCTGAAAAATCGACTCGCAATTGGGCGATACGGTTCCGTTCAAATTGAAACTCTCAACTCACAAAAACCCCGTGAGTCAATCGAGGGGATTGCCGGGAAAGTCACCAGCCTCAGCTTTCTTAAAGGCGGCCGGTTTCTAGTCGCGGGGACGGGTGTGACCGGTCTTTATGGCGAAGCCGTCTTGATCGATCTGACAACCATGAAAATCTCTCGGCGGTTTCGCGGGCATCGCGACCTCGTTTACTCCGTTGCCGTTTCACCAGATGGGACCCATCTAGCAACTTCCGCCTACGACAAAACTTCAGTGCTGTGGAAGCTTGATTCTCCAGACCCAATCGCCCGCTTTCTTGGGCATAACGATGCGGTCTTCCAAAGTGCGTTTGACCAATCAGGAAAACGTCTTCTCACAGCCAGTGGCGACGCTACAGTGAAAATTTGGCGAACGTCCGACGGAGTTCGATTGGATACCCGCAACGAGCCTCTTCAAGCGCAGCATACCGTCGTAGTGAGCCCGGACGGAGATTCTTTTTTTTCCGGCGGACAGGACAATCGCATTCGCAAATGGAAATTGGAATCAACCGCTCCCAATCAAATCAATCACTTAGCGGTTTCTCGCTTTGCCCATGAGTCAAGTATTCAATCCCTTCAATTTAGCCCGTGTGGTTCATTTTTATTTTCGTCTGCTGCCAACGGTTCTATCAAAATATGGGATCCGATCACGCTCAATGAAATATATGAATTCAAAGACATGCCCTCGGACATTCAGGCATTTGCGCTAACGGACGAACATGTCATCGCCGGAACCTCTCAAGGTCAAATCAAAAAACTCAATTGGGCAAACAAGACGAAACCCACGCAGACTACCTCGCTGGCTGCTCCTGAAATCGCATCCAAACCGCCGATGACTATGAGCCTCCCCCAAACGGAGCCAACTGAAACAGCAGAAATCGAACCGAACAATAGCTTATCCGAAGCGAGTATTTTGAGTGCCCCGTTTCAGGCCAATGGAAGAATCTCGGGAGCTGAGATCGTCGACCTCGATCTTTATCGATTCCACGCTACCAAGGGAAGTCGCTGGATTATCGAAGCGAGAGCGACAAAAAACAGCGAAGTCGACACCCATATTTCGGTTCTTTCCAGTGACGGGACACCAGTGCCTCGTGTCGTTTTACGTTCGGTGAGGGATTCTTATTTTACATTCCGAGGAAAGAACTCAACGCAGACATCGGATTTCCGAATTCATAATTGGGAAGAGATGCAGCTCAATGAACTTCTTTACTGTAACGGCGAAGTCGTCAGGTTGTACCATTACCCTCGCGGGCCGGACTCAGGCTATAACGTTTTCCCAAATTTTGGCAAGCGTCATGCAATGTTCGACACGACTCCCATTGCTCACGCACTACACGAACCGTGCTTTATTGTCGAAGCCCACCCTCCCGGATCTACCTTTCCTGAGATTGGACTTCCCGTCTTCGAATTGAACTATGAGAACGACGATGCGGCTAATCAAGACCTTGGCACCGACTCTCGTCTCTCCTTCACGGCGCCTCACGACGGTGATTACTTTGTCCGTGTCCGTGACGCAAGAAACTTTGGCGGTGATCAGTTCGGCTACACTCTCTCGGTTAGGAACGAACATCCCGACTTTAAAATTAAAAACGTAATCGGAAAGAATCCTAAACTGGCTTTGGGAGGCTATCAAAGACTCGGAATCGAGCTAGAACGAATTGATAACTTCGATGAAGCCGTACAAATAGAAATCAAAGATCTGCCACCTGGAGTCAGTGCCATAGGACCAGTTGAAATTGAACGAACTGGCTTACAAGCCTTCATAACCCTGCATGCATCCAAGGACGCGAAACTTGAGGAAAACTCCGCCAATGCGGCGACTCTTACTGCCACTGCCGATGTGAACGGCAAACGCATCACCAAAGAATCCAAAATTGGAGCAATTGAACTGGTGCCGCCACTAAAATTAGCAGTTGCATTGAAGGCTACACCTGGCGCAGGCGCGAGTATCGATCCGAATAAAGCAGGGGCGATCCCGGAAGTGCGCATTCGCCCTGGCGAAACCACAACGGCAGAGATTTTAATTACCCGTACTGGCCACAATGGCCGCGTTAACTTCGGTAAAGAAGATGCTGCTGTGAACCTGCCTTTTGGTGTCTACGTAGCCAATATCGGACTCAATGGAGTTTTGATCCCTCCTGAAAAGAATACACGAACGATATTTTTAACGGCCGAAAGCTGGGTTAAGCCATCCTCTCGACTTATTTTTGTGAGAGCAGGGGAGGCCGGGAACCCATGCTCAAATCCAATTCGATTGACCGTTCTCCCAAGGATCTCCCAATAGCACCGCTGATTGCACCGACTTCTGCTGATTGCATCGACTGAATCGTCATTGGAAAGAAATTGTCTTGGGGATAGGAAATGAAAACCAGACTTTGGGACTGGAAAATTATCTAGTTTTGAAGTTTGATAGACGTCCTCAACTTCTATTAATAAGGCAGAAAGTGTCGAAATGAACTCTCCAATCGCAATTGTAATGGCCGCGGGAAAAGGAACCCGCATGGAATCAGAACTTCCCAAGGTATTATGTCAGGCCAATGGACGCCCGTTAGTTCGTTACGTACTCGATGCACTCAACCAGGCGGGGGTCGAGAAAATGGTGGTCGTTGTTGGCTACGAAGCCGAAAAAGTGGAATCAGAGCTTGCCAGCGAGCCCAATCTTCAATTTGCCCACCAAACGGTACAACTCGGCACCGGGCATGCCGTGATGATGTGCCGCGAGCAGATTAAGGATCACGACGGACCAGTTGTCGTGGTCGCAGGTGATTCGCCAATGATGCAAGCCTCTTCCATCAAATCACTTCTAGATGATTTTGCAGACTCGACGCCAGCCTGCCTCTTAGGAAGCCTCATTCACTCAGATCCAACGGGACTTGGCCGAATCGTTCGCGACGCAGATGGTCGTTTCGTCGGAATCGTCGAGGAAAAAGATGCAGACGAAGAACAACGTAAAATCTCGGAAGTCAATATGAGCACTTACGTTTTTGATTGCCAAAAAATGTTGAGGGCTTTAGACCGCCTGACCGATGACAACAAGCAAAAAGAATATTACATTACAGATCTGCCAGGAATCATGCTCGAAGACGGAGAGGATGTCCGCTCTCTTCCGGTTCTCAAGCCCATCGAATCCTATAGTGTTAATACACTGGAACAACTTGCAGAGGTCGAACAGGTAATGAAAAATCTCTCGACAGAATAAGCCAAAGAATCGCGGAAAGATGGTCGACTCAACAATCATCGGCACGACTAGTCCCGTTTGTTACTAATCTAAATTACCTGTTTATTCGAAGTACCAACGATGCGAGAACTGAAAATTTTTAGCGGTCGTGCCCATCCGGAGCTTTCTGAGAAAATTGCCGAGTTTCTCCACCTCGAACTGGGAAATGTAAAGTTCTCTACGTTTCCCGATGGTGAAGTTCACTGCAAAATCGAAGACGTTCGTGGAAGAGACGTCTTTCTGGTGCAACCGACCTGTCCGCCCGTTAACGATACTTTGATGGAATTATTGATCCTGATTGACACTTGCCTACGGGCCAGTGCCGAACGGATTACCGCAGTGATTCCATATTTTGGCTACGCCCGCCAAGATCGAAAAGATGAAGGACGCGTACCGATTACTGCTAAGTTAGTTGCTAACATGGTCACCCGGGCTGGTGCTGACCGCGTTTTGACGATGGATTTGCACGCCGCACAAATTCAGGGATTTTTTGATGTTCCCGTCGATCACATGTATGCTGCCGGCGTACTGAATGATCATTTTCGAGCGATGAATATCCCGAAAGAAGATATCGTTATCGTCAGTCCTGACGAAGGTAGCATCAAGCGCGCTGTTGGCCACGCTAAGCGACTTGGAGGCGACATCGCAATTATTGATAAACGGCGATTGTCAGCTGACAATGTCACTCAGGAAAACATCATTGGCGGCCCTCTAGACGGCAAAGTCGCCCTGATGTTCGACGACATGATCAGCACCGCGGGTTCGATTGTCGGCGCCGCCGAATTAGTACGGAAGAAAGGTGCCCGTGAGATTCACGTCGCTGCATCCCACGGCGTATTTGCCGGGCCGGCAATTGAACGGCTTAAGAATGCTCCAATAGACAGTATCGTGGTCACCGACAGCATTCCGATTCCACCGGAGAAGCGGTTGCCAAACATGAAAGTCTTGAGCGTTGCCCCAATCTTGGCGGAAGCGATCAAAAGAATCCACCAGCACAAATCGATTTCTGCGATTTTCAGCGACGCAGGGGGCGAGGACGCCTAACCCACTCGCGGGACGCCCATTCGAGTATGGAGCACGCAACCAGATTTTTCCAAAAGTTGGGAACTAGCTCATTGGCCGGTTCCCATTTTTTGTAAACGAGCTCGTTCCACCAAAAAACGAATGCTCTCGGAGCAGAGTTAAACCGCAGAATTAGCCTTATTAACTACGGTCCGAATCTTCACGACGAAAAACAGCAACAACATCCTCGGCTGGAACCACGAAAAGTTGGTTGTCTGACTCGAAATCAACGGGAATGGCATTTCCCGGATGAAACAGAACTTTGTCGTACTGACGCAATGGCAAGTCCTCGTCATGCTCAATTGCGGCAGAGATAGTCACGATTCGCCCTGTAATTGTCGGAATCTCAGCAGAATCAGGTAACGCAATCCCACCTTTGGTCTTCTTTTTCGGCTCATCCTTACGCACGAGCACACGGAGTCCGATTGGCTCTACGTACTCAAATTTGGGTGCTCGAGCTTGTTTCTTGCCAGGCTCTTTCGCCATTCCTTAATTCCTTGCAAACAATGATTACCGTTTAAAAGGGCTATTATTGCGACTTTTCATAAAACGTCGAGTCATTCCGCGGGGCGAACCTGAATTTGAGGTCTGAAAATCAGAGTTGCAGCAGTAAAAACCAAATTTTTCAGCCCAATTTACAAAACGCCCGCGGGGAAGCTGATTGACGAGCTTTAAATTCGCTAAGCCAAACGCCCGCCAGAGCCCAATACGTTTCAAATTTAAAACTCGACAGGCGATTTACCGGATTTTCTCCGATCTCGTACTCTTTTCCCAAAACCCTGCAATGGACAAGCCGATGGTACGATAGTGAAACAGAAAAACGCATGATTGAATCGCTGAATTTTCGTCTAAAACGCAGCAAAACCGCCTGATAACCGCGGTAAACTGGCCCAATCTCTCGCTCTGAGACAACCACAGCCTCGTCTGTGAATCGATCAACGACGAATCGGCAACGTTTGAAGCGGTAAAAAGGCGGTTAAAACTGAAACTTGGGCTTGTATCAAGTCGGGATTCTGCCAAAATGTGCGGTTTCACTGATAATGAAATGGTGGACGGTTTGCGCCATCATATCGGCTGAGTTCCGTCGGATTGCAGCCCGCTTGCTAGGCTTCCCTCGTTTTCGCGGGTTTGCTTCGCACGAATATATTTTGCTTTGAATCCAAATTTGTATGACAGGTTATTAAAGTGGCAGACACACTTAACGTAGAAAAACGAGAAGAGACCGGATCGCTAAGAATGAAGCGTCTGCGTCAAACGGGAAAGATTCCTGCCGTTTTATACGGACACGGCAAAGGCACCGAGATGCTTTGCGTTCTCGAAAAAGAGCTAAACAAGGCAATCGACCACGGAAGCCACATCGTTCAACTCGCGGGAGCTGCGAGCGAGAGTGCACTAATCAAGGCAGTCCAGTGGGACGCTTTCGGTACACACATTATCCACTTGGATCTGACTCGTGTCGACGCCACAGAAGCCGTTGAAGTCACACTTCCAATCGAACTTCGTGGAGACGCAACAGGGACTCACCACGGTGGAGTGGTCAACTTCCTCCAACACCAGGTCTCGATCATGTGCCCAGCGAACTTGGTTCCCGAGAAAATTGAACTTAAAATCGCAGACTTGGATGTTGATCAAGTAATCGACGCCAGCCAACTGGTTCTACCAGAGGGCGCAAGTCTTGCCGAAGCCGGAACCACTCCAATTGTTTCATGCACGCTTGCTGCCGCAGAAGAAACTGACGAAGCCGGCGAAACGGATGAATCCTAGGAACTGAAGGCAGTTACGATGAAAATCGTCGTTGGACTGGGTAACCCCGGTAGAGAATACGACGGAACTCGACATAACGTCGGGTTTGAAGTTTTGGCGTTAATCGCTCAGCGATATGATGCCGGGCGACCCAAAGCCAAATTTAAGGCGGAAGTCGCAGAAGTAAGTATAAAAAACCAGAAAACGATATTGCTCAGTCCGCTCACTTTTATGAATCTAAGTGGGCAAAGCGTTAGGGCAGCACTCGATTTCTACAAGTTACCGTTGAGTGATGTTTTAGTAATTTGTGATGACATCAACCTGGATATTGCGAGGCTGAGATTTCGGCCAAGCGGTTCAGCGGGGGGTCAAAACGGATTAAAGAACATCATCCAGCAATTGGGAAGCCAAGATTTTGGAAGACTGCGAGTTGGGGTTGGGAAAACGCCAGCCAATTGGAACGCATCGGATTTTGTATTAGGAAAATTCGGAGCGGAAGAGCGGTCTGAAATTGATCTTGGGATATCCCGGGCGGCCAATGCTGTTGAAGCTTGGATTGAGCACGGGATTGAATTGGCAATGAATCGATTCAACGCCAACCCAACTCAACAGAAAAAAACGAAGCCGGAGGCGAAAAGGCAGATAGTTGAACAGCCTGATCAAATCCAAGAATGAGAACACTGACCCAATAAACCATTAAATACGAGACTTATAAGGAAATTCGAACGTGGCTGAGAATGTTTACGAATGCATGTTCATCTTTAATGCCAACGCGTATGCGAGAAATCCAGCGGGAGCGGCGACTGCAGTTGAAGAACTTGTCACCTCTAACGGTGGCGAAATCCTTGCAAGTCGCCTTTGGAATGAACAGAAATTAGCCTATCCAATTAAAGGGCACCGAAAAGGTGCTTATTGGCTGAGCTATTTCCGAATTGACAGCTCACAACTCGTCAAATTCAATCGCTCCTGCCAGTTAAATGACTCAATTTTGCGGCACTTGGCGATCAAACTTGATCCAAGATTGGTTGAACCAATGGTTGCGGTAGCGAAAGGTGAAGCACCTGCGGCAGAGGCGCCAGCAGAAGCGAGCACCGACGCCGAGGCTGAAACGGTTGCAGCGGAGTAAATTTGAAAACCGATTGATTTTCTGGCGAGGTTGACCAAAGGTGTCACACCTAGCCCCGAAAATACAACTAATGATTTTTGTTTAGCGGATTCAACGGATTGTAAAGCCGCCGAAAAAATTGAAGCTGACCCCCGTCAGTGGATGGCTCTCAAAATTTTGGAGATTACCATGGCTAGTTACAATCGCGTCGTAATCGTTGGAAACTTAACTCGGGACGTCGAATTAAGGTACACCCCCTCAGGGACCGCAGTTACCGACATTGCTCTCGCAGTGAACGACCGGGTCAAACGGAACGATCAATGGGTTGATGAAGTAAATTTTTTCGATGTAACTTTATGGGGACGCACCGCTGAGGTGGCAGGAGAGTACCTCTCCAAAGGTTCCTCAGTTTTAATTGAAGGAAAGTTGAAACAAGATCGTTGGGAGCAGGAAGGTAAAACTCGCACAAAAGTAAAAATCGTAGGCGAAAAGATGCAGATGCTGAGCAGTCGTAACAGCGGAGGATCAGGTGGACGGCCTTCTGGCCCACACACCTCCAACGAACCTGCATCTCAACCTGCACCCACCGCACCTCAACAAAGTGCACCACCTGACGACGAAGTACCATTTTAATTTTTAAAACGACAATTTAATTCCAGAAAACAGTCGTTGAGACTTTCAAACGGATTTAAAGACAAATAAACCGAGACAGTATAAAGAGACATTTCGATGCCATCATCTAAATCAAAAAAAATCAGACGCAACAAACCACAGTATTCCCGCCTCCCTCGCGGAGAAGGCGGTGGAGTTGAATTACTCTTGATTCAATCGGTTGACCACCTGGGAAAACAGGGAGAAGTTGTCGAAGTTAAAGCTGGCTTCGCTAACAATTATCTCCTGCCACAAGGGCTTGCTACCATTGCCAGTGACCATCACAAGCGAATGGTTGAGAAGCACAAGGTCAAATTACAGGAAATCGAAGCTTCTCGGCTGAAAGACCTGAAGGATCTCGCTAAGCACATCGGTAAACAGAGCGTTACCATTGAGGCCAATGCAAACGAGGAAGGTCATCTTTACGGTAGTGTCGGTGCCGCCGAAATCGTTGCCGCCTTGAAGCAGAATGAAATCACTTTGGCCAATGACCAGATTCGTTTGGAAGGTGTGTTGAAGGAACTCGGTCTTTACACCGTCAAAGTACACCTCCATCAGGAAATCGAAACCGAGCTCAAAGTTTGGGTCGTCCCGACAGTCGACGAATCTGCTTAATTCGAGCAACTTGCCGGAACCCCGAGTTACCGACAAGTTTTCCAAAATTCACCCAAGCCTCGGTTGGTATTTTTTACCCGCCGAGGCTTTTCCTTTGGCTCAAAAAGTCGTTTGAATCATCCGTCCGTCGGTACTTTTTGCCTCTTCTTTTTTTACGCGGATCTCTCGACGTAAAAATACCCAGAAGTGGTTGTTATCGCCTGCGACGCACTTAAGATGTAGTTGGGTCATCGGTCGATCACTAGGAACAATGGAATGGCAGATAAATTCGACACCTCGACAGGCAACAAACGTCGTAAATTTGTGAAACACGAACCGAGCACGGATCTCTTGACCCGGCAACCACCCTATAACCTCGAGGCTGAGGTCGGGGTGCTCGGAAGCATCATGCTGATGCCCGAAACATGCGACGAAATTGTGAATATTCTTCGTGACGTGGACTTTTATGATGAAGCCCACCGAATTCTGTTTTCGCACATTATGGAGATGCATAATGGCGGAAAGAAAATCGATCCATTGCTGCTTCGTGAGCGACTGGTAGCCTGCGGCGAAATTGAGTCGATCGGAGGTGCCGGACGACTCGCTGAGATCTTCACATCGGTACCTAACGCTGCACACGTCACCTATTACGCCAATATCGTGCGGAGTAAGGCAACCTCACGACAGTTGATTAACACGTGTTCCGACTTATTAAACGAGGCGTACCTCCCCGAAGGTGATCCGGACATTCTTCTCAACGACGCCGAACAAAAAGTATTTGCGATTCGTGAAAGCCGCCAGTCCAACAACCTAACGCCCATTGACGAAATACTTTCAGACGCCGTGGATCGAATGGAAGCCCGGATGGCCGGCAAAGGCCAGGAAGGCACCGTGGAAACAGGGTTCACTGACCTCGACAAAATGACGGGTGGCCTGCATGCGTCTGAGTTGGTGATTTTGGCGGCACGCCCTAGTATGGGAAAGACTGCCTTCGCGATGAACATCGCCGAAAATGTCGTGATGAAATCCAGAAAGCCCGTCTTGTTCATCAGTTTGGAAATGGCCTCCATCGAATTGATTGAGCGGATGCTCTGCTCCGTCGCAAAGGTCAACGGTCATCAACTACGTGGTGGTACGCTCAGTGCAGACAATCGAAAGAAGGTGGTCAAAGCGGTCGGCGAATTAAATTCAGTTCCACTTTTCATCGATGACTCACCAACTCGAAATGTATCGGAAATTGCCGGTGCAGCACGGCGTATCAAACGTAAAGAAAATGGATTGGGACTTGTTGTCATCGATTACCTGCAATTGATTCAACCCGATAATGCAAATGATGCAAGACAGGAACAAGTCGCAAAAATTGCGAGGCGTCTTAAAGGACTGGCTCGTGAATTAAAGACGCCAATCCTGTGCCTGTCCCAACTTAATCGACAGGCGGAAGATTCTCGCGACCATCGGCCTAAACTCAGCCACCTACGTGAATCGGGAGCGATCGAGCAGGACGCTGATGTGGTTATGTTTGTGCACCGCGAAAGCTACTTCCAAAAAGGGCAACCGGAAGAAGAAGTGAATCAAAACGAAGCATTAATCATTATTGAAAAACAACGAAACGGCCCGACTGGCGATGTCGAGCTTCATTGGGAGCGAGATTTCACTCGATTTTCAAATCGCGCTCCCGAGCGATACAGCGAATTTGACGATTTCCCGGGGTAGATTTGCAGACCAATGCTTTTGCGGTCGCTGGAGCGTTCTAACGTCGCCGACGACGACTCATGAGGGCCAGTGCTCCCAAACCAAGCAGTGCGGCACTCGACGGCTCCGGGACACTCTGGATGTTCCACGAAAATCCAAAATCGGTTGCAGAGTTACCCGAAATCCGAAAGGTGTAATCGCCTGCATCGAGCCCCTCAAAAAAGATATGTTCGTTGTTGTAAGCAGATCCATTACTGGCATCGAGAAGCGTTCCAAGAAACGTCCCCGATGAATCAAACAGCTCAAGATTCAGATCCGCAAGATTTCTTTCAGCGTCAAAGGCGATACCGGAATTGACATCAACGATGTCCATATTCCAACTTAAGACAGCCGACAAACTTGCATTGCCGCCCGAGCCGATTGAAAAGTCATAGAAGAGGTCTTTGCTTCCATCAAAATTACCATAGTCCCACCCTTGGTTATTGATGTTCGAAGACGGATCAGTGGTCGACCCTTCGAATTGCCCACCCTCAAAAATTTGATAACTGTTGAAGATATTCAACTCACCAAAACCAAACACCTCGTCCATCGGGCGTGTCGAAGTTCGATCCCACGATGCAAATTCATCTTTCGTCGCCCCTGCAAAAAGCGTCGCGCGAATGACTTCGTTTTGGATAAAATCAGTTCCTGCACCAGCGTGTTTTAGCAGCGCCGCTGCGCTCCCCACCACTGGCGTTGAAAAACTAGTGGCACCAGCGGACGGCACTACGATGGAAGTTGCAAATCTTGGCGCACCATAAACAGAAGTCAAGCTTTGCGAATGAAGTCCATCGGATCGGCCGACAGCAATCGCGTTGTAGCTGGGCGTTAACACCTGCGGCGTGGCACTCGTCGAACCGTTGTTGGCACCGACTACCATTATTGTGTTGTCCCGATTGATGACAAAATCAAAACGCTCGAGTATATCTTCAGCTTGTGCCGTCGTTAGACCGTTCCCTACATAACTGTGATTTCCCACATCAAAGGCCGGCGTCGAATTTAGATCGTTTCCACTAAGGGCATTGAGCCAGTTAAAAATGTAATCATTAGCATCGTAGCCTGTAATATTACTGATCCCACCTGTCATACTCGATGAATTTCCGTAAAAATTACGAGCCACCGACGTGCCGTGACTGTTCGCACCGAAAGTCCCCGATCCTTCGATAAACGTTTTTCCAGCGAACTCTGCAATTGCGATATCGGGCATATAATTTCCCGAGCCATCGGGCGCTTCGGCTTGCATTACGTTCAAACCCGCGCCGTCTTCAAGGCTACCACCTTTTTCAGAAAGCAGATCATTGAAACCAATCTCTGCCTTCCAACTCTGCCCAAGGGTCAGGGTGGCAGGTAACAAACTGAAGGCAAGAACAACAAGGATGAGTCGATAATTCATTTCCGTTGACTCCGCTTCTCTTTTACCGAATACCAAAATCCCCTGTTAGCAGGGATCATGCCAGTATAATTACCGACGACGCTGAGTTTCAAAATATAGTAATTTTTACGACAGATTAAACCTAAATTTATCCCCGATCCCGTTAACAGGGACCTAACTTACCGCGATAACGTCCTGACTCAACACAACACGATTGCACTTCGATTTCCCTTACTCGATAATGTAGTTGACGCTTAACTGGGGAAAGCCCAGAGTAGCCCCGAGCCTCCCCCGATCTATGACGTTTTGGTAACTGTGACCCTAATTCGATGAAAGATAATGGCATTGTAATTCTCGACGAAGTTGAGAACTGTCCTTACTTAGACGGCGAATCTGCCCGCATGCCTCTGCGCATGCCACTAAAAAAATTGACTCCGGAAGGCATTGACCAATTGCTTTACGAGGGCAATCGCCGTACCGGAGAATTTATCTATCAAACTCAATGTGCGAGCTGTCGAGCCTGTGAACCGATTCGAATCGATTCCGAGGAATATAAATTCAGCAAAAATCAGCGGCGTCAATTAAACCGGGGGGACAAAAAGTTCACACAACGGTTTGGGCCACTTCGTTGCGACGATTCAAGACTCCAACTTTTTAACAAACATCGCAAATTGCGGGGTCTAGCCAAAAATGATTTGGATATCGACGCCGAAGAGTATACTTGGGGATTCGTGCGGAGTTGTTTTGACTCATTTGAAATCACTTACTGGTTGGAAAATCGACTGGTTTGCGTTTCAGTCTGCGATCTTGGCAAGACCTCGCTGTCCGCCGTCTACACTTTTTTTGACACGGATTTTCAATCAGATGGCCTGGGAACCTATTCAATTCTCAAACAAATTGAACTTTGTCAGCGCCGGTCAATCAATCATCTTTACCTTGGCTACTACATCGCTGACTCACCTCACATGAATTACAAATCACGTTTTCTGCCCAATCAACGGTTGATCAACGGTCGCTGGACGTCGTTTCGTTCAAAAAAAGATGACGCAGAATTTCCAGCATCGCAAGATAGTTGATAGATTAACGTTTTGGCATTTCCCTTCCTTAACTGTGGAAAATCTGGATGGATCGAAGAAAATTTATTCAAACCGGCTCCGCTGCCGTCGCGCTCTCAGGAACCCAGGCGTTTCCTAAATCTCAGACCACCCCGAGGCAAAAAAGGCGTGTCTGCTTAATTGGTTGCGGATGGTATGGAAAGATTGATCTTTTCCGGATGCTTCAAGTAGAGGATGTCGAAGTCGTCTCGTTGTGTGATGTCGACGCAAAGATGCTCGAAGAAGCGGCAGACCGGGTTGCTGCGAGGCAAGCCTCGGGGAACCGCCCACAAACCTTCGAGGATTATCGGAAAATGCTCGCCGAAGTGGACGCAGATATCGCTCTAATCGCGACACCGGATCATTGGCACGCGCTGCCAATGATCGCTGCCTGCCAAAATGGACTCGATGTTTATGTACAGAAGCCGATCGGTATCGATGTTCTTGAATGCGAGTCAATGCTCGCTGCTGCCAGAAAGTACAACCGAGTGGTTCAGGTCGGAATGCAAAGACGGAGTACGCCTCACCTAATCGAAGCCAAAAAACAAATTGTAGATTCTGGTCTTCTGGGTGACATTGGGCTGGCAGAAGTCTATTGTTACTATCACATGAGAGCGAAAACGAATCCACCTGACCTTCCCGCCCCTCCTCACTTGAACTACGACCTGTGGACCGGTCCCGCACCAATGCGTCCCTATAACGACCTCGTTCATCCGCGCCGCTGGCGGGCATTCATGGAATACAGCAACGGGATTGTTGGTGACATGTGTGTGCATATGCTAGACACCGTTCGCTGGATGTTAGCTCTTGGCTGGCCCTCCCGTATTGCTTCGACCGGCGGCATATTCGTTGAAACCGACAGCAAGGCCAACACGACTGATACGCAATCCGCCGCGTTTGATTTCGATGACCTTCGCGTTCAATGGCAACACCGAAGCTATGGCCATGCAGCGGATCCAGAATACCCGTGGGGTGCAACGCTCTACGGCTCTAAGGGAACGCTAAGACTAAGCGTGCATAAATGGGAATATAAGCCGGTCAATAAGCGGGAGAAAACCATCTCACAGGATGCGGTCTACGAATTGGAACAGTATCCGGAAGATAAAATTGAAAAGGATCTCGAAAGACATGTCGCTCCGGCAGTCCGCGGCCACATGAAGAACTTCCTTGATTGTGTGACTTCTCGAGAGCGTCCAGTCGCGGACATTGAGGAAGGTCATATCTCCGCGACAAGTTGCATCCTCGCAAATGTTGCCATGAAGCTTGGGAGAACACTTCATTGGGACCCCAAGACTTCGCGTATCCTTGATGACGACGAGGCGAATCAGTTATTGAGCCGGGACTATCGAGAGCCGTGGGTCCACCCAGACCCCTCTACTGTTTAGATCAAACACCACTTGGAATAGCAGGAATCTCATGGCAGGAACCAATTTCAGTCGGCGAAAATTCACAGCGGCAGCCTCCCTTGGCTTAATCACTCCCTACGCGCCGCAGGCGTTCGCCCGCCAGGATGCAGCTGCGGCACCTTCTGACAAAAATGGACCGCGCGAGGCAGACTTTCAACGCGACTATGATGCCCCGAGCTTCAAACCCAGCTGGAAGAAGGCACAGGTAAATCGCACGATGGCTCAAGACTTTGTAATTTACGCCCACTCGGATCTACCGATGGTAAAAAAATTACTTACCCGTGAGCCGGGGTTGCTGAACGCGACTCTCGACTGGGGTGGAGGCGACTGGGAAACCGCACTGGGCGGTGCGTCTCATATGGGGCGGCGTGACATCGTCGAATATCTGCTAGAGCAGGGCGGACGGCCGGATATCTTTTGCTTTACCATGCTTGGAATGCTCGAACCAGTCCGTTCCATGTTGGAGCTTCAACCCGCTCTGATTGACGCCAAAGGGCCACATGGATTCAGCCTCCACTTTCATGCTCAAGTTGGTCAGGAGAAATCTAAAAAAGTTCTTGACTACCTTCAGTCAGTCAAAGAGGTCGAATTGAGGCCAGTTCCCTTTTTAAGAAAAAAGAAGAACTAGTAAACGATAAAATTTGAACTGAAAAATAGTCCCAAAACTAAGCCGCGAACGAATGGCAGATGGCTTATCCTGACCGCTGCGACGGAGGTGACCATGCATCAGATTGCACGATGAAAAAAGTACGTTGAGACCTCTTCCAACGAGATTACTGATTTTCGAGAGTGCCCGCTTCTGTCAGTAAAACTCGACTTCCGCTGTCGATATCAGCATGAGTCGTTTGTTTTCCACTGGGCCAATAAACATCGACTCTATCAATTTTATCTCGAGTCCCCATCCCAATGTGGATTCGTTTTGAGTTTTGAGTCGACACACCTTCACCGCAATTTAATTGAAACATTCGTTTTTCGTCACCGCACGTGACTAGTAACCGTGCCCCAAATGGATCTCGTGGACTCCACTCTTCTGATGGAGTTGCAGTATCTTGCCCCCCCACCAAAGTGACCTCAACAAACGAATTGTCGCGGCTCACTTGTTCACCCATTTTATTTTTGGCGATTCGAAACCGTGGGAAATTCGGACTTGTAATTCCCAAATCCAACCATCCATCACGGTCGTAATCTAACAGGGCAAATCCCCGGCCATCCTCACGAAAATCAACACCGGAGACCAGCGACAAGTCTTTGTAATTTCCATCTTGCCTCATGAAGAGGCGGTTTCTTTCACCTCCACTCAGCGCATTACTTCGGAAAACTGCGCCGGGCTTTGGGTCGTCGGCTAATGGAAAAGTCATCATTTCCATACCCTCTTCCGGTCCCCACTGTTCCAAGTTTGAGAACTCATCATCTACATCTGGAGCGAAACGCACGGCCGTGCGCCACAGGCAACTTCACAAATCCTTATCGTTAGCTACTTCTTTGGGCGGCGTGTAAAACCCGCTCGCCACATAGATATCTAACTCTCCATCGTTGTTGAAATCAGCAAACTGGCCGCCGTAAGACCAACCAACACTCGACACATGCTGTTGATCTTCATCGGAACCGGCAACCTGGTTGAGTTTTCCGTTATCGTTTACGTACAAAAAGTTCCCATGTGCAGAAACTCTTAATCGCTCATTTACATCGTCGAGCTGACCGACAATTCGCAATCCGGCTTTTGAATACATATTCGAAACGTATAGATCGAGATCACCATCGTTGTCGAAATCTCCCCACGAAGCCCCCATCGCAAACCCCATAACGGAGTTCCCGGCAACTTCTTTTGTTACATCAGTAAACTTTGGTTTAAATGTTCCCCGCTCGGTATCATTCCGAAGAAAGACATCGGGGGAAAAGTCATTACAGATGTACACGTCGAGGTCCCCGTCCTGATCAAGATCGGTCCAAACCGACTGATAAGAATCACGATACTGCTTAAGCTCTTCTCCAATTTTCGCCCATTCATATGCTCCACCCCGATTCATTAACAGGATATTGGGAGGGCCACCCCGATCAACATAGGTGTGGGCACGCTCAATTTTCAAACGCGTCTTCAGTCGATCTTCCGCGCGAGTCGTCTGCTCAAACCAATCCTTAATCTCACCTTGACCGTACGCATAAGTGCTTAGATAGAGATCAAGCAATCCATCTCGATTAACATCGGCAACGGAGACCGCCAGCACAAAACGGGTTTCCGCAAGAACTTCGTTAATTTCTTCATGCGGATTAAAAGTCCCGTCC
>JAPOIJ010000179.1 GCA_029979005.1 Planctomycetota bacterium
CCTGCTTGCGCGTCCTGTCACAATAAGATTGATCCGCTTGGTTTTGCCTTGGAAAACTTTGACGCGATTGGACGATATCGAAGCTCGTATCGCCGTGGGAAAGTTAATCCGTCCGGGGTGCTGCCTAGCGGTGATTCGTTCACTAATGTAAACGAATTCAAAACGAGTCTGTTAAAACAGCGGAGTAAGTTTGCCAGAGCGTTGACCGAGAAATTGATGGCGTACTCGCTTGGTCGTCCCGTGGTTATTTCGGATCGACCAGAGATTGACGCGGTCCTATTGGATCTCGGAAAAAACGAGAATAACTTCAGGTACTTGATAAAACGGATTGTTTTGAGCGATACCTTTATTCAACCCTAGCCGAACTTAGTGTTTTGGTTTGTATTGGGTACGTGGAATTCGTCTTAACTGGGCATGCTTTAATCAACGAATCTAACGCGCAAACTTGCTGGTGGTCGCCCGCGGGAATCTTTTCAATGGGAACGTTCTGCACTAGGGTTTTTTGTGTTTGAGTAAAAACTCTAATGCGAGTGAGTCGGCCTTATCGCGTAATTCCGTGCGAATATGATGCCCTTCGCCCTTTACTTTGCAGATGGCTACTTCGATACCCGAAGAATTTTTATACGTAGAAACGCTTAACCTATCTCCATGCTCTTTAACTGTAGGTTTCGGGTTGCATTGATTGTAAGTACGCCAAACATCGATCCTTTTATCGGCGGAGTACATGGTCACTTTGGGGTTAGAGGATCCGTGAAAACTCTTGTCTTGGTCACCGATTACTTGAATGATTGATACCGGTTCAGTACGGCTGCTGGGATCATGTGCGTCCTTTGCCATGCCACAGCTCATTGGCGAGAGGGCAGCGAATAGGGATGTTTCTTTTGCCAGCCGATAACAAAAAAGCCCACCGCTGGAATGACCTGTCGCATAAATTGCTTTGGGATCGGCAATTCTGTTGTTAATCAAAATTTCAATTACGTTTGAGATGAAACCGACATCATCATATTCTGTTTGATGAAATTTGTCTTTGAAATTCCACTTAGCAAAAGGCTGTACCGCTTCAACGCTGATTACAATCAAGCCGCGTTTATTTGCTTGTGGACTCCACCGTTTACTTTGGCCGTCCGCCTTACCACCTGCGCCGTGGAAGCAGAATAATACTGGAAGAGGTTTTTCGCGGCCGACATCTGACGGGATTGTAATGATGAGACGACGTATTTTTCCGTTATGTTTGAACTTTACCTCCTGCGACCCCGGAGCGAGGGACGAGAGTTCATCCGCCGAGGTAGAAGCATGTGCGGTGGCCAAAAAAAATAAGGCCAAGAACAGGGTATATTTAATCATCAAGTTTACCGGTAAAGTGAATTTTTGCTGACGATTCATTCGCTATCGTAGCAAGTATTCTATAGGCGGAAACAAGTGAGGCGTGTCTTTTGTTCGATTTATATTTTCCTAAAGGGAGCAACTGCACCCAAATTAGGAACCTCAGGTAGAAGTGGTGCAGCTGGCGTTAAACAGCCGAGCCGAGTCGGATCGGGAAGCTGTATCACCTTGCGATGCCATCATTTTCGACAACCACGAATTCGAGGGTTGGCTTGCAGTACTTGGATTCGATTTTGAAATCACATTGGTCAATGGATTTGAGGTACAACCGGATAGGCTGACTGCCAAACAGCCGACAAATAACAGCAAGATCTGAATCCGTTTCACGACACGGCCTCGAGCAACGATAGATTGATAGAATTTTTTAAACGCCGATTTATTAATCGGTTTGGTAGCTTAAGTTAAACCGTCCAATCAATACAAAAGGCAACTATTCTTGAGAATAAGCCTGTAAAGTGCTGGCAGTCGCACCCAAAAAGAACGAATATAGACCGCGTGAAAAGATAGGTTAGTTGGTGAAAGACTTGCTAAATTATGTAAGTTCTAAATTCAACGTCGCCGATGGTTATTGAGTTGGCAGTTACCAATTCAATCCGTACCTGCTATTAATGTTTGGCGTCTACAACACCGCTAGAATAACCACTTAAACCAAGTTACCACGGAGTTTCTCAGCATGACGCGATCGTCTATTTCTCGCCGCACCGTTCTTCAAACTGCAAGTGGTTTGCTGGTCGCCGGTGGTTTGGCACCTGCATTAGCCTTTCAGAATGAGCCTCGCGAGGAGATTGAAAAGGATCTAATTTTTCGCTCTGTCAAACCTCGCAATGGTGAGCCGGAGCTTGCGAAGTTGGTGAAATCGTGGCAGACGCCGACTGAATTATTTTATGTTCGTAGTCATGCGCCCAATCCCGTGATTGATCCAAGACAGTTCAAGCTCCGCGTAGAGGGCATGGTCAGGCGCCCAAGAACGTTTTCGTTTGACGAAATCAAACAGATGCCAACTGTTTCAACGACGGCGACGCTAACCTGTGCGGGGAATCGAAGGTCGGAATATAACGGCCCGGAGTATCAGGATGTTCCAAGTGTCAGTGGCGTTCAGTGGGAGGGAGGCACGATTGGAAATGCAACATGGGCAGGTACGCTGTTGGCGAGCGTTTTGAAACAGGTTGAGGTGACAGAAGGCGCGAAACATATTTGGTTCGAGGGCTTGGATCAGATTCCTAAAAAAGGGTCAGTGATCGGTTTTGGTGGTTCGATTCCGATTGAGAAAGCGATGGTGGCCGAGGGGCCTGGTGCACCGTTGCTGAGTCACACCATGAATGGTGCTCAATTGACACCGGATCATGGATACCCTCTGCGGATGGTTGTACCCGGTTACATCGGTGCGCGAAGTGTTAAGTGGCTTGGGAAGATAGTCGTGAGCGATCGACCTTCGCCAAATCATTACGTGGCGACGGCATATAAGATCGTAAAAAAGACGAGCCCACTCGACTGGTCTGAATCGGGACCAATCTACCGTTTTCCAATCAACGCCGCGATCTGTACGCCATCGGCCGGATCCACTCTTAACGCGGGTAGCGTTAATCTTTCAGGTTACGCTCTGCCATCGGGTAGAAACGGTAGTAGCATTAAGGATTTGTTAGTCTCTGCAGATGATGGCAAAACTTGGACGCGGGGCGAAATGATCGGCAAGAAACAAGATTTCTGCTGGCAACTTTGGAACGCACAAATCAAAGTAAACGCGAACACCAAAGAAATACTGCTTCGAGCGACAGATTCTACAGGTGATTTTATGCCGGCGAGAATTCCCTGGAATGCGAAAGGCTATTTGCGAAATTCGTGGTATCGATTGCCGGTAACGGTTAAGTGAAGTAGATTTTTTTACGGTCTCACTTCCCACCTCGCTGTTGCATTTATTGTCAGCTTTGCGAGCATGTGGCTCTTTCTCGGTTTGGTTTAGCCTGTTGCTACGGCTAATCATGAAGTGTTGATTCATCTTCGAGGTTCATGACCGGGGTCGGGTTTTCAAAGAATGGTTCCGGGATTGAAGGGCGAGCCAGTCTAAATTGGTCCGGTGGAAGTCACCAGTTCAGCTGAATTTTTGGATGTCTCGCTTATCCCCGTCAATAGAGTGGCTACGGTCGTTGACCCAATTACTAGTTCACACGTCAGTGAATATCGTTTAATGGGGGGGCTAACGCGGAGCTCGGTTAAATGCGGTAACGACGCTATCCGGCCATCTTCTCGATTACTCTTCCGTTTACATTCGGCGAAAAATGATACAGGGTGTTGATTGCCTAGTTGCCGATACAGATCAACTCTCTGAGCGTATGAGCAAAGACACAGCCGTTTGAGAATGAAAGGCTGCCTCGGGTGTAAGCCTGCCCCGCTGCCCCAAGGTCGTTGATAGCGACGATGGAATCATCATCGAAGGTTTCCTTATTCCAGTCCAAAACATAGACTGTCCCGTTCATCACGGGAACGTATAAATTTTTCCCTGAGACAGTCGGAGAGGGTGCGGCGACATGCCCCCAACCGCTTCCCGTGGATCTCTTGTCACCGAAAACCACAAAGCCTCGTGAGTTCGTCATGTCGTTGGGGACAACCGTCTGAGTTTCTATTTTTTTTTGTTTGGGGTCAAACCAAAGGAGCTTCTCTTTCTGACCCGACGCCCTGGATAACTGGATTGGCATTTCCATATACTCGACGAGTCCGGTCTCAACATTGACACGACCAATTAATGGGAATTGATAATTTCTAAAATAATTCCATTTGCCGACTAAGAGATTAGACCCTTGTGTAATGTTTCTGGTTTTGGACTTTTTCAAATTTTCAAGGCTGCATCTGGACTTCCCTGATTGCCAACGACACACGGAGACTGAATCAACCAAAGATGCTTGCTTCACAATTTTACCATCCGCAGTATCGACGGAGATATGGTTCGTGCCGTGGAATAGATGAACCTGATCTTTGTAAATTCCAAAACTCATGGTTGCGTTGAAATTTTTAAGAGGGAGCGTCCATAGCGTCGCACCGTTAGCCAGATCCACAAGTGAAATGCCATTCGGTTTCTCGGGCGGTCCATGTCCTCCGCCGCGCCCGGTCACAACAACGCCACGACCATCGCTAAGTCGTTGAGGAGTTACCGAAACACCCATGTTGATGCCGCAATCCGTGGTCCATTCAATCTCGCCCGTTTTCATGTTGAGGGCTTGAAGCTGAGTCCACATTTCTTTCGGCGATTCAGCATATTTATGGGGGAACCGACCGTCATCTTCGGGGGGGTATATTTGGCGGGTGAAGATTAGCCTGCCGTTGTAGTGGAAGGGGATTCCCCGTCCGACCGATAAAAATTCCTGATGCCAAATTAAGTCTCCGTCGAGGGAAAAGCACGTGATTCCAGAGGAGGCGTTTATAAACACCACTCGTTTACCGTCCGTGACGGCGGGTGGTCCCGTGCTGTCACCGAAGCATCCTGAGAGTTTGAGTGGATGTTTGCCGACCATTTCTTTTTTCCAGATAACGTCCCCGCTGGAGGCATCGCAGCACCAAACGGAAATGTCTTTACCAAGTTTGGCATCCGCAGTTACCGGCTTCATGGTAGTAAAATAAACTCTTCCTTTTGAAACAACGGGCGTGCTCTGACCAGTTTCGGGTAATTCGAGTTTCCAAGCGATATTTTGATCGAGTGCAACGCTCCAACTCGTTGGCGAATTCTGCTCCGTTTGAAAATTTCCATGAGCGCCACTTCCCTGGGGCCAGTCATCGGCGAGAAGCGGGATGGCAATCGTGACGCAAAAGGAAACGAAGCAGAAAATACAGAAGTTTTTCATAACGGAGACGTGGGAATCGGTGTTGATTGGTTTCTTAAGCAAGGAAATAGGTCAATCCTTGAAGTCAGGCTTTTTGAAAGAGGACCTTCAAATCAGATCAGTTAATTCGCCCGTACTATCAACGAATGACTCGGTGGGAACGCCAAGTCGATTTAACATGGTGACGTGCAGATTGGTTAGGGGAATGTCTTTTGAGAAGTTATGGAGTCGACCGTGTTTCAGCCCTAGTTGATTCCCGCCGGCCAGTAAAAGTGGATACTCGTTGTTGTTGTGAGTCGTCGAATTGGAACTGCCGTAAAGAACCATGGTGTGGTCGAGGAGATTGCCATCGCCCTCTTGTGTGGTTTTAAGACGGTCTAGAAATCGCGCTAGTTGTTCAGCCAGATATTGATCCCATTTTCCGAGTGCCTCGCCGCCTCCCTTCTTATTCCAGCCATGGGCGAGAGCGTGAATTTTTTTGCCAAAACCTAACAATTGAGGGAACTGGCCTGCGATGGATGTGGCGCCGTTCATGTTGCCGATTTGATAGGTTGCAACGCGGGTCGAGTCAGTTTGAAAGGCGAGGAAGATCAAATCGTACATGGTGCGAATGTATTCCTCGGGGGAGTTGTGATCGGAATCGAGATGGAGATCCGTCGCGTCAACTTTGGGTTTGGGGATATCGAGCCAACGTTGGGAGCGATCGACTCTTTTTTCAACCGAACGGACAGAATCGAGGTACTCATCGAACTTTTGCAAATCATTTTTTCCAAGTTTTTTACGAACGGTTTTCGAATGTTCCAGAAGTGAATCGAGCATGCTTCCGGAGTTTTCTAATTCTTTGCGCTGTCGGACGGCGGACTCCGAATTGACTCCAAAAAATCGGTTGAACACTAAGCGAGGCCGATTTTGAGCGGGAATGGGTGTGCCCAACCGACCAAAGGCGAGCGTGCTGGATCGAGTTGCTTCACCAACTCCACCATCGGTCGACATGGTGAGTGACGAAAACCGCGTTGCATCGCCGAAATGTTGTGCTGCGATTTGGTCGATTGACACGGAGTTACGAAACGTTCCGCCTTTGAACTGCGCGCCAGTTAGCCAGATATCAGCAGTATCGTGGCCACCCATCCGCCGCCCATTTAAATGTGACAACCCCTTTAAGAAGCTTAGTTGCTTACGAAATGGTTCCAAACACTGAAGGCTTTTATTTAATTTGTATTCACGTCCCTCCCCCTGAGGCATCCACCCCCAGTCCTTCTCGGGTGAATCTTTTCGCGGAGTCATCGCTCCGTATGGAAAATACACGGCGCACATCCGTTTAGGACGACTATGTTGGGTCGCTTCATCTCCCATACATTCCAGCAAGGGAAGCGACAAGGAAACTCCGGCGGTTCCAACAAGGAATGTGCGACGATCAAGATGCCAGGATTTAGTGCTCATGGAATTAGGTTTTTGTTTGAGTTAATTATCTGTTTTGAAAAAGAGGGTCTTGGACGATGCGCTCAATGAGTCTAGGGAGTCGATAATCAGATTCGATAAAAGAGCTTGTTATTGCGTCTATATTTGTTTGATCTTCAAATTCGAGGGATCGCCCAATGGCATAACTGGTAATTTTAGACGCCATTGATTTTGCGAACTGCTCGTTTCGGTGTTGAAGCAAGAATTGTTTTAAATCGGCAACACCAGTAATCTTGTCACCGCTCGGTAGAACCGTTTCGGCCTGAACCGGAACGAATAAGAATTTTTTGCGATTCAGTCGTTTAACGTCTTTTCGCCATTGGCCAACCGCATCGAAATGTTCTAACGCGATTCCCCAGGGATCAATTCGACGATGACAGGCTGCGCAGCTAAGATCCTCGCGATGCATTTTTAGTTGTTCGCGAACGCTGACTTCGTTGAAATTCGAATTGTCTGATTCGAGTGTCGGAACATTGGGAGGTGGTGGGTCGGGCGGGTCATTGAGTAAAGTTTCGCGAATCCAGACGCCACGCAGGATGGGATGAGAATCTTCTCCGGTGGAATTCCCCAACAGGATTGAGGCGTGCCCAAGTAAACCGCCGCGATTGGAATCTGCCGCGAGGGTTACTCGTTCATATGAAACTCCGCGGGGCCCATTTTTTATTCCGTAGTGCCGAGCCATCGGTGCGTTTAGCATTGCGAATTCGGAATCAATGAAATTCAATGCACTTAGATTCTTTAGCAATATTTCGGCAAAAAAGTGTCGACTTTCCTCCTGCATCCAAGGTTCGATCGAGGTATCCCACTGGTCGTAATATTGAGGGTTTACGGCGACTCGATTGACGGAGGTAAGATCCAGCCATTGATCAGAAAACTGTCGGACGAACTGCCAAATCTTTGGATCATTCAGCATTCTTTCGACCTCTTTGGAGAGCACGTCAGGCCGACTTAGCGTGCCGGATGCTGCAAGATCATAAAGCCGTTGATCTGGCATCGTGCTCCAAAGGAAATAGGACAGGCGAGAGGCAAGTTCAAAGTCGGTAAGTTGGGTCTTTCCAGAGCCCGAGTCATCGGCGGTTTCAATTAGAAATAGAAAATCGGGTGAGACAAGGACGAGTGCTAGAGTTTCGCGGATTGCGTCTTCGAAGGTCGCGGAATCCTTGCGTAGTTTTGTGTATAGCTGAAGCATCGAATTAGTTTCCCAGTCCTTTACTGGACGGCGGAAAGCCCGTTGCATGAATTTCCCAATCACTTCGCGGGCGTAGGCAGTTTCACCTACTTCCTCTGTCGATGAAGCAAATAAAATCTTTCGATGATGGTCTGGCGGCCACGAGTCATACAGCGGACTGGTGAACTCAACGTTTTGAATCGTAATCGTCGGCACGTCATCGTGCTTAATAAGCTCTGTTTTTTTTACTTTCCTTACTTTGCCGTTTTTCTCGACGGTAGTGTCAATTTTTTGGGTAAGCTCTCGCTGTTTTCCATCGTTGAATAGATTCGTTAAGGTTACGAGTTGTCCGGGAAATTTACTTTGGTTCCGGCTTTGAATTGGATAGTCTTCCATTCGGCCGTAGAACTCATAAATAGTAG
>JAPOIJ010000149.1 GCA_029979005.1 Planctomycetota bacterium
GATCCCAATGTTTTGTATGCCTCTATGTGGGAAAATTATCCGAGTGTGAATGGGGTCGGAAGTGGAGTTTATCGGAGTTTAGATGCGGGCGAGACATGGGATCGGTGCGAGGGTGGCCTGCCACAGGGAGAGTCGATTGGACGGATTGGGGTCGCTGTATCGCAAACCGATGCCAATAAAGTTTATGCTTTAATTGACCATCGGGGGCGAATCAAAGAAGGGGCCGCTCAGGTTTTTAAGAGTTTAGATGGTGGGGTGACGTGGGCTCGGACCCATAAAGACGAGCTAATGATGTTCTCGCGAATTGGCTGGTATTTCGCTGATGTTTACGTGAATCCTCAGGACGATGAAGAAATTTTCTGTCTCGGGGTGCGGGTTGCACATAGTAAAGATGGGGGAAAGACGTTTGACTTGCTAAGCGGAGAAGTTCGACATTTGACCCCTAGTTCTGCCAGCGGCTTGCACCTGGATCACTGTGAGTTGTGGATCAATCCTCTTAACCCGGAGCACCTTGTCCTCGGTAACGATGGTGGGCTCTATCAAAGCTACGACAAAGGTGAATCGTGGCTCCATTTAAATAATTTACCAACGGGTGAGTTTTATGATATTGCCGTTGATCAATCCGAACCGTACCAGATATTCGCTGGAGCACAGGATAATGCCACCGTTTACGGATTAGCTACCGAGTTGGATAATTCAAGAACCGAGAATTGGAAATATCTTTGGATTGACCCTTGGAATGGCGGAGATGGCTGTATCACTCAGGTTGATCCCAATGACTCAAATACGGTTTACTTTAGCGCCCAGGAAGGTGCGTTTCGCCGAAAAGACATGCAGCGAAATCGATCGAAGTGGATTCGTCCCGGTTTACCGAAAGATCATGGTGGCGAGCTGAAATTTAATTTCGTTGCCCCGATGATTATTTCCCCTCACGATTCAAACGTGCTTTATCTTGGCGGGAATTATTTGTTCAAGAGTAATAACCAGGGGGATGACTGGGAGGTTATCAGTGGGGATCTTTCAACAACGGCTGATGTGAGCCGGGAATCCACCGCGATTGCGTCGATTGCTCAATCCAAACAGAATTCGAGCCTAATTTACGCGGGAACTGATAAAGGTGGTTTTTGGGTCAGCGAGGATGCCGGTGTGACCTGGGTTGAGCGGAATGAAGGATTACCGCGCGGGTATATTCGTACCATCGTTCCCTCGGCTTTTTCAGTGAATAGAGTTTATGCTGCGGTTTCAGGCCTGAATGACGATGACTTGAAAACTTACCTACTGTGCAGTGAGGATTGCGGTAGGAATTGGCGATCCGTTGCTGGAAACATATTTGATGAACCGGCGAACGTAATAATGGAGGATCCCGTTCATGAGGATTTATTGTATGCCGGTACATTTCGTGGCGTCTACTGTTCGATCGATCGAGGTATGTCTTGGCAAATGCTGGGTAGAAACTTGCCTGCCTGTAGTGTGTCCGATTTGGTGATCCAAGAACGTAAAAATGATTTGATTGTGGCGACTCATGGCCGAGGTGTATTCAAATTGAATTTGGATATCCTGCACGAGACGCTGTCTAAGGGCTTAATCGACGGTAGCGCAGATTTCTTTTTCAAAATTCCAGATGTAACGATTCCGTACTTAAGTGATGTAAGGCCCGGAATGAATTTTAGAGATGGCGAGAAGGCAACCTTGTCATTTTGGTTGCATCGTCCGGCAAAGGTTGAAATGTCAATTGAGGATGAGGCTGGAAAGACTCTCGTGACGCTGGTTAAGGACGCCAATCGAGGAATTAATCAATATCGATGGAACCTAGCCACTGAATCGACGAAGAGCCCGTTGCCGTATTTCATCAACTATAAATCATTTTTAAAACCCGGTGAGTATCGGGTTCAAATCATACGGTCTGGTCAACCTGCATTGCAGAGTACATTAAAAGTGCACGAGAATTAGCCAAAGCATCCAACTCAAAATCAATGGGGAATTATACGAAGGCTTCTGAGACGGTCATAGAAATCAACGATTACATGATCTTTTCGATCCTGATTGGTCGATTGGCCAAGAGGTTTCCAGCTTCAACTGCTGTTGAAGATATTTGGATCTTATCGCATTCTCCTTGCACTGCTTCGATTCGAAGCGACCGAAAACCACCGAGCCACCAGCGGGCGTCACTCACGTACATTAAATCCCCTGGCTCGGCATGGAGCTCGCTCATGACAAATGCTGGAATGTTAATCCGATTCTCCTCACAGACGAATGTCTCAAATGAGCCAGTGACTGAAGCATAAGGAGCCTTATCGTTTGGTTTTCCGCCTTTGTAACGAAAGGCAGCGTCGGCAATGGAGGATAGAACGAGTCCCTCCGTTTGAGCTCTTTTTCCTGGGGCAAACACGGTCACTCCGATACCAATCAATGAGCAAACGATTAATCCGTAGAGGCTTCTCATAAAACTAAAACTTCGATGGGAATTTACACTAACCTCGTTTAAATTCCAGTTTGCTTTATCTTCGTCGTTGAGTTTTGTCTGCGCGGCGATGGTGGCTTCCTCAAGAGAATGCCCGTAAACGATCACGGTGTCTCTTGTCCCGCTGTCGGGTGAGACGATAGTGGCGGAATAAGCCAAGGGAACTCCGTGCGCGACTGGTTGGATTAGCTGAGGTATCCACAGCGAAAGGAATAGGAGAACGAATCCCAGGGAAAGTGTCGCGAATGCGGCGCGGGCTGTGAATCGAGGCCAAATGATTCCGAGGGTCAATACAATAACTAACGGCGGTGTAATCAAGGAATTGAAATGTGAAAGTGCGCGGAAGATTGACTCGAAACTATCAAACAGAGGTACTAGCGCAATGCCAAGCACTGTTGCCCCAACGGCGACAAATCGAGCCGTTTTAAGATAGTAGGCGTCCGGGCGGTCCGGCCGAAATAATTTCCAGATATCAACCACAAAAATTGCCGAGACAGCGGTGATTAACGTGTCGAGCGTACTCATGAGAGCAGCGATCATGGCAGCGACAACAAGTCCAAAAAGCCCCGCAGTGCCGCAAACAATGTCAGCAACTTTGACAAAGATGTCGTCGGCAGCCACTCCGTTTACTTCTGCAATTCCGGCAGAAAGCATGGAACGGCCAATCCACCCTGCCCCGCCAACGGCGACTGCAACCAACGGCATCAAAACGAAAACGGTAAGCAACATAGCTCTCCGTCCATCTTGGACCGACTTCGCGGACAGGAAGCGCATTAAAATACCTTGGTTTATGAAAAAGAACGCGAATGTTCCAGTAATCCCGTCCGACCAAAAGAGTCCAATCGCGTGAAGTCGGCCGCCGTTGTCGACCGGTGCGAAAGGTTGTTGATGAGTTGCCGGAAGACCCTCCCAGAAAGGAGTCCAGCCGCCCAGTTGGTAGATGCCCAAAATCACCACGGATAATCCAGCGACCAATAGGAGACCGCCTTGAAAAAGGTCAGTCATTAAAACCGATGTTTGTCCACCGGAATGCAGATAAAGACCGGATAGCACGGCCATTAATGCTGCGGTCTCAACTACCGGGTACCCGAACAAACCATGCCCCGAAGCAAAACCAACAAGAGGGCCGTAGTCAAAGAGCCCATCCATGATTCTTCCGATAGTCAATAAATTGATTCCGATGTAGCCTTCGAGGTAAATCAACAGCATCACCAGAACCATCAAGCGTGTGCGGCGATCAAATCGTTTTTCAAAATACTCTGGAACTGATTGCAAACGTCCGAAATAGACGATCGGGAGCCAGCCGAGAAGAAACAGCGGCATGACAAACCACTCGTTGGTATAGGGAACGAGTGACGCCATACCGAAGTTAAACCCCACCTCGGAGTATTGGATGAAACTATAGGAGCCAACAAGTGTGGCGATGCATGAGATGGCAATAAGCCACCAGGGGAATCGCTGTCCGCCAAAGAAAAAATCGCTAGTCGTATGAGTAAATTTCCCGAACCAAATACCTAAGAAGACGATGCCGGTAAAATAAAACAGGATGACGATCCAGTCCGCTACCGAAAAAGTGACTCCGACGGCAGACAGGATCTGGGGGGAGTGAGTCAGTGCAAATAATTCAGACATCGGCTCACCTCGCGAGATAGAAGGTCCACGCCGCGTGAGTGGCGGCGAATAACAGCAAGCCGAGGGTCATGCTCACAACAAGAATGCGATTTTTCAAGTTGTCCCATCGAATGGCGCCGGTCTGAAACGCGAGAAAAAGACTCGCGAAAAACAATGTGCCCCCAATACCGTACTGGTACAGAAATGCTAACGTCGGGTGATCCACTACTTGCCCCTTTTTGTCGAAACGTAATGCTGGATCGAGCGTTTACATACTCGAGTACTTAACCGCGAACCGGCTCGAGTAGCCCTTTGCCTGCCGAGCTTTCTTGCGTGGCTCAAACCTATAACCTTGATAACGACAGGTCATATCTTTAGGTTACCCTATCGTCTGATAGAAGTAAGCTTGATTCTATGGATGCAAATTAACGCAGTTTCTTTTACCAACCTCCATGCAATCTAAGTTGTCATCATAGGGTATGCAACATGTGGGGAATAGAATTAGATGATGCAACTTCTCATCAAGCACACACTGTTAAAATCAAAAACGGTAAAAGAAACGAAAGCGTGTTTCGAGCTGGTTCTTTTAACACAAGGATTCGATGGTTGGTTGCATTGTTTCATAGGAAGTAGCGCTTCCACCGGAGAAATCTTGCAAGATAAAATTTGCAATACTCGTATTGCGAATCGTTATGGTTTTTATTTCGAAGTTCTCTGAGACACAGAGCGTTGATCAAGGGGTTTTGAGATTTGCTCTGGTTGGTTGACTGGAACGCAGGGTAAATAAACCTAATTCAGGTGGACTGCCCCATCGGATTGTTTCATCCCCCGAGAGACCGCGGCTAACGTGCATGGTCAATTGCCCGAATTTGAAGGTCCCTGCACTGTAGCCGACTCCATATTTACTTGGCGCGACGACCGGACCAATGATTGGGAAAGCAATTTGTCCACCGTGCGTATGCCCGGCAAACATCAATTGGAAATCTCGCTGCCGAGCCCATGTGAGCTGGTCTGGACTGTGGCTTAGAAGGATCTTCAGGCCGGCATCGGTTTCTGGTTGCTCTGGCAAATGCTCAGCATCTCGATACCAAGGTAAAGCGTTTCCTGTGATTTGAATGGTAGCGCCGTTGAACTCGATTTCGTGCCAATTGGCTGAAGCTTGGATCAATCCGGAGTCATGGAGGTTCTTCCTCAGATAGGTTTCGGATCGAATGCGTCGGTCGTGATTTCCCAGTACATAGTAAACGCCGAGTGGGGCTACCAGTTTTCCAAACGTTTCTGGGATCCAGTCAATGCATTTGGCATGATCTACCAAGTCGCCTGTGATGACCACAAGATCTGGCTGGAACCTATTTGCCTCTTCGACAACTCGTTCGAAATAGCTTATGTCAACTTCGCCGGTAAAATGTAAATCTGACAGTTGGCAGATTTTTAGACCGTCCAGTGCGGGAGGCATTTCAAGCTCAATCGTCATGCGTTGCCGAGTTAATAAGAGCGCTTCATTGAATGGGAATAGCCCGAGAAGTCTTGGAAGTTTTCCGTGCAGAAGCGGGCCGGTTAACTCTCGCTTTAAATTTAATCGTTCAGTCTGTGAATCCAGAACATTGTTGGGTAACTTGAAAAACAGTTTTCGATAGAGCCAGCGAATCACAAATAGGCAGCCAAGGCTGACCGAGCCGTAATAATAGTAGGTGATTAACGGTAGTGAGATGACGTCGGCGAATGTATTACCAGGAATTCGAATCCTAAGGTAAAAAGCCCAGAACAGGGGCGCAAAGACAATTACGAGAATAGCTTTTTCTGAGAACTTTCTGAACTTCCGCGGAAACGCAGTAGCATGCACGCGATTAAAAACTACGCACCATAATCCGACATGACCGATGGTTCCCAAGATCAGAATGATCCATTCCATATTCGTCAGGTGTCCTCAGCAGTGCGGGTTATAAAAATTTTGAAACGGCAGTGAGATTGGATATGTGCAATTTAGTCCAATTATGGCAGGAAAGGATAAAAAAATACTGCCAATAAAGATAATGCACGGCTGCTAAACGGATGTGCTAGTTATCGGCTTTGGGTGGAGAAACCATCGCTTCGACAACCTCGATTAGCTGGTCTAGGCGGAAGGGCTTAAACAGCAGAGCGTTTGATTTTAGACCCGCTTGGCGGGCTTTGACGATCGAGTGCCCCGGGTCATATCCGAACCCGGTCATAAGAATTAGAGGCGGCGTTTCGATGACTTCTTTGAGTTGCATTAAGAGGTCATAGCCACCAATGTCAGGAAGCCGAATGTCAGCGATGATCGCATCATAGCCTTGGTCCTGTTCACAGTTGCGAACCATCAGCATTGCCTCTTTACCCACGTGAGCGGTTTCTACGACACAACCGTAGCGTTCCAGGAGTTGATGTGCGGATGTCCGCACTTGCTCGTCGGAATCGATGACAAGAATTCGGCGGTCTGAGAGAAAGGGGCGATGCTGGGGCTGGACAGTTGCCGGCATATTCTCAGTCGGCGCCATGTCTTTTCCAACTTTTTGGATCGCGCGTTTGATTTGCCGAGCATGAGAGATGATCGTTCGTAGCCTCTTGGTGACGTCCTGATCGTGTCCGATATAACTTTCAATTGCATGAACAGTGTCGTTAAGGATTTCATCAATGGGCAGCGCAACCGCTGAATGGATCGCGGAGATGCTTTGTAAGGCGGCATCCGTCCGCTGAGCGTTGAGGAGTTCGAGTGTGTTCAAGGCAACCGCGATGTCACGTGCAAATGATTCGACAAATTGAAGGTCACTTTCAGTAAATGCACCAACCTCAGGACTTTCAACATTAAAAGAGCCAATGACTTGATCGTGATAGACTAACGGAACCGTAAGCGAGCTTTTCGCCCCCATTAAACCGTCAAGATAAAGAGGATCATCGGTCGTGTCTTCACACATGTAACTCTTACCGGTGGCGGCGACAAATCCCGTCACCCCATTGTCAGTAGCTCGAGCGTAAAGCGGTTGCTGAGCAATGTCCGAGTCAATTCCAACTGAGAGTAACGGTTTCAGCAATTCGGTTTCAAAATCAACCAGGCGAATTTCCACGACGTCGAAATTAAGCAGGTCTTTGGTGTAGTGGAGAATGTTGTCTTTTAACAATTCGATTCGTTGGTCGACGTCCATCTCGTAGATTTCTTCGGGTCGCAGGTCTGCCAGCGCTGTACCCGCTTGGTGCAACGCCTCAAGCTTTTGGCGTTGAAGGACTGACTCAGTTGAATCAGAGAGAGTGACAATTAATTGTTCGCATTGCTTGGGACCATTGACGATTGGCACGACGGTCAATTGAAAATACTTATCCTCAACAGACAAGGTCGCCCGGGTCGATTGGCAAGTCGATCTTGCTGAGGCCAGTGGGCTTGGTTCTGTCCCAATAATGGTCGGCGTTCCCACGGCATCATAAAAATTAAGGCCGACCATCTTGGAGTTTTCAAACCAGCTGGTAAGCCTGTTGTTGGTCTTTAAGATCCGGTTTTCGGAATCGAGAAGAGCGACACCGTCCGGTATCAGTTCCATCATTGCGGTGCTGTGAATGAGATCGGAAACTGAGTTACGAGTATTTTCGTCGGTGGGGTAATAAATGCCGTCGAATTGGTTTTCGCTTAATAAGTCAATTGCCTTTGCACAGCTTTCGACATAGGTGACTTCAACCTGACCGTCCGGGAATCCTTGCGGATGCTCTTTATCTTTCGTTACGTACAGAACTTTTGACACGATCGATTTCATCAACTTACAGGGTAGTCCGGTAAATCAGCATTAAAAGTAAGCGTCCACCAAATCTGTTTGGATCTAGAAATACTTGGTACTTACTCTTGAGCTTCTGTATTAAACTTTATAACGCTCAAACAGTCCGAGTAAAAACCCCCTTGCTGGGAATATTCTTCCAGGAAACCCCAGCGTATTTCTGTTCGTGTTGAATGCGCCAATTAAGGAAAGCGTTTTGCGTTAATGTTGGCTAAAATAGGGAGCGTTTGGCTGCGGTCTCATACGCGTGCTGTTTACTTACCTGGTTGGGTGGAATTCAGCCGGATACCAGATGGGGCGGAGGCCAGAACGACGTTGTTTGAGAGTGATTCGAGGGGCTTGTATCCTATTTACCGATCGCCTTGGCTCGAATCCCGAGGTATTTACTGATAAAGTGAATTAGTAGAGGCGTTTCGTGCGTTATCCGGGCGAACGGCGACCTCGAGGTTTAAGTGGAATTCGGGCGATGGCCAAGAAGAAGAAATCAAAAAAAACGGTCAGGGCTGAGTTTCGCAAGCGCCATGATGCGCGGATACGAAAAAACGATTTTACCCGAGAATTTTCGGATCAAGATCAGGCACTCGATGAATCCAAATCGCGCGAGCGAGTCTCAGGAAAAGGGAGTTTGACCCGTAAACGAACCATTTCTGGATCCACCAATGAGGTGGATGAATCTGGATTTCAGGTCGAATTGGATGTCGACGCAGCAAACTGTCTCGCGGGACGCGTTATTCGTGTTCACGGCTTAACCAGCATTGTGGAAACTGAACCCGGTGTCGAATTTCATTGTACGGTTCGCGGAATTTTAAAATCTCTCGCCACGGATTTGCAGCATGTGGTCGTTTCTGGAGATTTTGTCACAATTCAGGTTGCCGACCGTTCATCGGATGACAGGCAGGCGGTTATTGTCCGGGTGGAACCAAGGCGAAACCAAATCAGTCGGACCAGCCGAAAGCGGCAACAAATAATTGCGTCAAATGTGGATTTGGCTTTTATTGTGGCCAGCGCGGCAGAGCCGGCATTGAAACCGAATCTAGTAGATCGTTTTTTGGTCTCGGCGGACAAGTCGGGAATCCAGCCAGTCATTGTTCTCAATAAAGTCGATCTGGTTGAATTATCGGACCTTCAACCGGTCGTAGGGGTGTGGGCGCAAATGGGCTATCCGGTTGTGATGACGTCGACGGTAACCGGGGCAGGCATTGAGCAATTGAGACATTGGGTCGAAGGTCGGGACAGCGTGGTAACGGGACAGTCGGGGGTGGGAAAGTCATCGTTATTAAATTCGATTGAACCGGGATTGCAGTTACGTGTGGGCGATGTTAGCCGTGAGAACCAAAAAGGGCGTCACACGACAACGTCCGCAGTCTTAATTCCATTGAATTGCGGAGGCCATTTGATCGACACCCCCGGGATTCGGCAATTTCAGCTATGGGATGTGCTACCCGAAGAAGTTGGCGGTTTTTTCCGCGACCTTCGGCCGTTTATTAACGAATGTCGGTTTCCCGATTGCACACATACCCACGAAGAAGATTGTGCAGTTAAGTGGGCGGTTGCCGATGGCAAGCTAGACGTGCGGCGGTATGAGAGCTATTGCCAGATGCGAGAATCGGAATAGGACGTTGATGGGAATTCGGCTATCTGTACCTGAAAGAGTGGTTTGCCGTAGGTAATTGAACGTTGATATCATGCGTCTAATTTGGTGTGGTTTTTACCGACTTAAAACAGTCTGAGACTTCTTATTACAGAAATAGTACAAAAGCTCGGCATTTCCATGAGGCTCATCTTTCTCGATGGGCTTCTTTCTTTCCGCGGCCCCTTCGTATAATTAGTGGCTTAGGACTGGTGAGATTCCAGAGCGAGTAGGTAAGGCCAAGGATGGCAATCGAAGGAACTTAAAGTTTGATAACCTCGAGCTAATTAAGACTGCTGAGGAGCGATTTAAAGGGGGCAGGTTGTTTGGTGTGAGTGGTGTCACAGCAGCCAAGGAGAGAAGATAGAATGGCTCAAAACTTAGCCTGAGCCTTCAGCCCCTCGATGGGTCGAAAAGCAAACCCTAGTCCTATGCACCGTGTGTCTCTTAGTTGAGATAACCTGGGCGTTGTTTGCGTTAGTAGCCACACAACAGCCCACCCCCTAACCCCTATAGCTACACAAAAGACCTCTTACCGCAATCGAGTTCAAAGGCTACAAACTAACGTCTAACTCACAAGTTCACGAGAAATAGCAGGAATGGGATGTATTGAGATTCTTATTGCGTTTTTGGTCTTCATTATAGGCTATATCGTAGTGACGATAATTTATTCCCTAATGTGGGTCGCCCTGCTAACAGTCATGCTCACAGTCGTAGCCGTAGCTGTTACTATCGTAGTAAGCCCCAAAGCAAGAAAAACGGCCGAGGTCTGGGTGAAGAATTTTCGGGAAAAAGAAAGGAACTTTTATAACAAACACCGTCTTCTTGGGTTATTCTTCCGAGTCTTTTTTGCTTGCTTCCTCCTGTTGCTGATTGTGCAATCTTATTTAGTCATCGAAAGCCTTTTAGGTTCAAGTTTATTTCCTTATAAGCTCTGAAGCCAATAGTGCGACCGATGGCGACTAAAGCCAGCCCCCATATCGAGAGCCCTCCCTCATCCCATAGCCCAATAAGCAAATGAAACTATGACTGCGATCAGTAAAAGAGCAAGAGAGATGGGATTGTAGATCATAAAAAGGAATAGCCCTCCCATTCCGTTCATCCACAATAGGTCAGGCGCTGCTACACCTATGATGAACGGAAAAACCAGAATGAATAAAGCACAGCCGCCCGCCGTCAAATTACGCTCACGTTCTGAGTTGTTTTCAGCCACCTTTTTACTCCCTCGGTTATTTGTTTTTTAGGTTCTGATTGCTAGTGCGTTAAGTAGTGCGGCATTGCGACAGAAATTCACAAAGATTTTCCGATTTGTAATTTGCTGAAATGCGCAGGGGCTGTTTTTGCTTTTGGTAAGGCTGTAGGCTTTATGCCATGGAAATAGCCTCAATCATACTGCTGATACTGTTAGCCCTAGTTGCCCTCTGGTTAATGGGCAGTAGAAACGAAAAGTGAATAGCCCACCCCATATCGAGAGTTTGATTCGGTGAGGGGCTTCTTGTAGCTTCGAGATCATGAAAGAACCCGAAAACCCATATAGCGAACCGGTAGAATCGGGTAAGCCCGAGAAAAAACTCGATATCGTGGAACTTTTGCTTTATTGGCTATTTGCAGTTCCGATGGCTTTGTTTGGTCTGTTTCTTATCATCATGTTTTGCTTTGTGCTGTGGTATATTTCGCGCCATTAGCTGCACAAAAACCCACCCCCAAATCGAAAGCCACCCCCACGATTTAAAGCCTACCCCACGTAGCTACACAGCGAGCGAAGCTACCTGATCTAAGCTAACCCGGTGAGCCTACCCATCGCTAATCTGCCGGGGCTTCGCTCGTAAAGCCTTCGAGTAACTAGCGGTAAGTGCCGGAACTTGAGGCTCTCAGAGCGTATCTGAAGCTATTAAATGTTAAAAAAGCCAAATAACCGCCACACCTTGTAATTGGACGTTATTTCTGTGAGATATCGGCTGAAACCCCTGTTTTGGACCTCCCGAGTTTGGATTGGAGAAGGTAATATCTGTCTTCGGTCTTTGAGCGAAAGAATCTTGTTTCGCCCCCGTGTACGTGTCCCTACCCGGCAAAAAGAGAATTATTTTGTCCATCGATTAAAAAACACCGCCACAAGGCAATGACTTCAAAGGCCGCTACTCCTTCATTAGTCTCGGTTGCCCCAAA
>JAPOIJ010000257.1 GCA_029979005.1 Planctomycetota bacterium
GAGGCAGTATGGTGTTTGAGCAAGCCACGTGTGCTCGATGCCATAACCTGGGCCCTGGCGAGAAGAAACTTGGTCCTGATCTGACCGAGGTGACGAAACGTTTTCGTGGATCAAAGCTATTGCAGCAAATCGTGAAGCCATCGGCTGAAATCCATAAGGATTTTCAGACTCAGATGATTCTTGTCGATGATGGCCGATTGAGAACAGGTTTAGTGATCAAGGAAACTAAAGATGAAGTTGTCTTGATTCCCAATCTGTTGAAGCCCGATATTGTCGAAACGATAGAGAAATCCTCAATTGAAGAACGTAACACGGCGGATGTTTCGACCATGCCTGCAGGATTGCTGGATACTTTTTCGGTGGAAGAAATTCTCGATCTTATCGCTTACATTCAATCTGTTGGATCGCGAACTAAGGGGACCGAGACGAAATGATGGTGTGAACCGGCTTGCAATACTCAGCAACCGATGAAATCTCACCTCTTGCGACTTTTCCAGGGTTTGATTGCTTGAGGTTTATTTAACTTGGACGCTAACAAGCGGCTGATGGTCCGGAGATTGAACTCCGAGTCAACGTCGAGAGGGTCAAGCGTCCACTCTCTTCCCTGTTTGTCACTTGGTACGCGAATAAGTCTCAAGTTGCGAGGTGTTGCCTTACCGCCGTAAGAGATTTCGATGCTGATTTCATGTTGTTCACCGTTATTTTCTTTTTTTGAGAGTAAGACTTCTTTGGCGGTTGCATCAATGTTAAGTTTTTTGAATTCATCGGTTGGCTTGAACTTGATGGATTTCAAGTAATCCCAGACAGCGTCTGCATCAGGATACCCGTTATCTGAAGTTGACGTCTCCAGGATAGGCTTCCCGTCAAATAGAATCCTCGCAGTAATGATGCGTTGAGGCGTGGGTTCAATTGGTTGGATAAGTGAAAGGCAGGCTGCAAGAACAACTGAAAAGGTAATGAGTGGGTTCATCTTTGTTCCCAGTAGAAATGAGTCAAGAAATTTAGTTTCCGCAATGCACGATAGGCTTTAATAAAAAGTTTGAACAAAACCTTGTCAAATTGGAACAATCGAAAGTAGGTTTGGGGTGTCGGAGTTTTGCGAAAAGATTGGTTATTTTATGTCTGTATTATTTTTTCCACCAACAAGGAAATTCAGCAAGAGCTCTTCGCTAATTCCGTGCGTAGCACCATGGCCTTCGTTGGTCACTTTGCAGTGAATGACGTCGCCGTCGAGGTAGCGAAAGACTTCCACGTTTTCGAAAATATCAGAAGGTTTTGTTAATTGCTCACCGCTATATCCCATTTGTCGAGCCCATAAATAGGTAGATTTTTCAGCGGCCACAAATCCCAGTTTTCCATTTTTGGCTGGAATTCCTCTCGAAGTACCGCCTTGGTAGGGCACTAAATTATCTTTCGCACCTGAAATATTCAGTAGTCGCTTGCCTGTCGCGGGAGTTGCCGATTTTCGGTAATTGTTATCGGCACCTTTTGCTTTGAAATTTTTGCCATCGTGCTGCCACACGTTCAGCTGACTGACACCACTGATGTAATTGCGAATGTTGGGAAGTTTGCTTTCGATTGCGATTTGGTTCACAAGCGCAGCGCCGTTTGAAGATCCCATAATTGTAAAGTTATTCGAATCTACGTTCTCAAATGAAGATAGTTTGGTCACGATGGCTTCGATAAAGCCAAGGTCATCGGCTTTGGAACGTTCTGATACGATGTTCCAGCTTTCCCGGTAGCCCTGCGCGAACACCAAAATAAACTGGGATGCTATTTTTTTTCGCCCACGAATGAATCCTTGCATGGCTCTCGGAGCGTTTCCGCCATTACCATGCAAGAAAATCAAAACTGGAAGTTTTTTGTTTGCCGGCTGTTTGGGAATGTTAACGAAATAGGGCCGCCTAAAGTTCTCTTCTTGTGACCAGGATTGAGTCACAAAATACTCTCCAGATTTCAGTTGGCCGGATTGCCCAATTTCCAGATGAGAATCTAATTCGTTTTGCAATTCGGTAGGTTCGCCTTTAGCCTCGAGCGCCTCGCGCAGATCATCGAGATGACGCATGAGTGGATTTACTCGCGATTGCAACCTTTCTGTTTTGACGCGGTTGCTAGATGTCCTCGCTTCTTTCAGTTGGGTGACGACACGATCCAGCTCAGTTTGAACTTCGACAATCTGGTCTAGATTTCTAAGTCGATGTTTGATGGATCTGGATTCTCGTTCCAAAGCATCGAGTTGCTGACGTAACTCCACCTGCTCCCGCCGGATCGAAGTGTCGTCCCAGGTACGTTGAGCGGCGACGGGTTCGGCTGCCAAAGTGCCAAAAAAACAGAAGGTGAGCCAAATGTGAATTTGAAAGTTGTACATCTTGTCGCTTTACTTTGGATTTTCTGGTGGAGAAAGATCTTAAGTTATACTCCCTTTCAAAGATTTGCCAGTATTTCTTGTTTGAGCCAGTAGTTTGATTCGACGGTGAAAGTCTGGGTTGATGCTTTGGTCGGCCGCAGAACAGGGAAGGGTGTTTTTTATTAAAGGCAAGCAGATTTTCAATCGTTTGCTTGCAGGGCTTACAGACAGAAGGTGTAATAGTTGCTTCAAAAGACGTTTAGCCAGTTAATTTTGTGTTTGCAATTATGACCAATAACCGCGTTGAGCCTGAACCGCGACTTACGCAAGAAAGCGTTACGTTGTTATTGCAGAAAGCGCGTGGTCAAGATGAAGCGGCGATTGCTGATCTTTGGGCAAAGTACTGGAATCAGCTTGTGCGAGCTGCTCAGCGACAGTGCCAATACAAGACGGCAATGGTCGATCCAGAATTTATCGCTCAGAGTGTTTTCCGTCACGTGTGTCATCAGTTTCAGGAAGGTGACATGGTTGAAATTGCTGATCGAGAGCATTTTTGGGCGATCCTGCTTAACCTGACAAAGAATAAAGCCATCGACCACTTTCGACGCGAAACTCGTCAAAAAAGGGGAGGGGGATTTAATCGGGTAACGCTTACCGGCGAAGATGGAGAGTGCTTGGAAAACCCAATTCCTGATTCACAAACTCTGGAAGATCGGGAGGCAGTCGAACTCCTGGATCACTTTAAACATCTTCTTGATGCTGAGGATCCCAGCGGCACGCTTTCCGATATTTTACTCACTCGCTTGGCTGGCGAATCTAATAAAGCGATTGGTGTAGCTTTGGGGATATCGACTCGAACGGTCGATCGAAAAATTGAACGGATTCGCCTCGTTTTAGAGGCGTCTGGCGAATAAACGGAATTCCTGACTTTTTTTGGCAGTGTTTGTCGCATTTGCTCCTTCGTTATCGAAGAACAGATAGGTAATTGAAATTACCGTCTATTCCACACTCTTCAGATTAACGAGGTAAGCCATGTTTTCTAGTTTGAGCCGTTACAAATCCGTGTTTTCTATTTTTGCATTGACGGTTGCTGTCTCTCTTTCAACCGGTTGTTGTTTTAGCCCTTACGACAACATGCGTGTTACTAGTTCTTCGATTGAGTTCGTAGGATTCGGTTTCAAGCCAAATGAGCGAATTGAAATTCAGGCAAAGGGAGGTATTGATCCGCTGGCAGATGACGAATGGGAAACGGTGGCTGAGCTTTGGACCGAGTCGGAGGCATCAGCCGTGACAACGGATGGTGTCGAGTATTTCCTTTTTGGTTCAAGCGGCGTTCGTATTCCTCGACGCTGCTGGGATCCTTATGGGGAGAGCCATGTCACAGCGATTCGCTGTGTCGACTCGGATGGGCGCGTCCTATTCACAGCTAACGAGTCGTTTCCGCAGGCCGGGTTTGAAGTTCTAGAGCTCAATTTGATTGATGCCTGGATGCAGTATGGGAATCGAAAAGATTACATCACTGTTTGGAAAGATTAAGCGAGAACGATTAATTCTTCGCCAAGCTTCCGAAAATTCTTTCCCTCAGCGGGTGGGTTGGAACCGACCCGCGGGGAATGAAGGAATCGGTTGTCTTTTTAGACTTACTTAAACCGGAGATCGAATTATGTTTTCGAATTTTATTGCGCCGATTTGTCGGTTTCGATTGCTTTTGCTAGTCGCGATGATTTCCTTTTCGAGCGGTTGCTGTGTCTACCCTTTGCAAGATGATAAAGGACCTGATTTTAACCGCTCATTTTACGGAGCGACATTGAATCCTGAGGAGACGGTAGAGTTTCAAGCCAAGAATCGCGATGGACAGTGGGAGGTATTTCATTCAGTCAAAACCTCCAATATCCCGTTACGAGGTTGGGGAGGCATCGACTATTACGTCTGGAATTGTTTCGATTTAGCGATTCCAAGTAAATTTTGGCGAGATACCTATGGAATTAGTATCAATGTGTGCGAGATACGGGTAATCGATTCGGCCGGAGAAAATTTGTACACCTACAACGAGCCATGGACGAACGATGATTTGTTTTCAAATCCACTCGAAGTTTGGAACGCCAGGGGTAACCGAGAGGATTCGCTTCGCCTGTGGCAACACCGAGAATTCTAAATCGGTAAACAATTATCCACACCTCGCGTCGCGAATTTCGCCCGCGAGGTGTGGATTTGATTCGTACTCGAAAAATTCTAAAGAACCATTTGGATGGTTCTACTCACTTATTGAGCTGGTTGGTTTTAACTACCTATTTCTTAAGTGTCTTACCTGCCCGCGTTGAATGCGATCCATCAAGATTTCTGCAGTGAAAACATCAGTTCAGTGGC